>CAYUFL010000008.1:440-33855 GCA_964444065.1 uncultured Lachnospiraceae bacterium | reverse complement strand
CAGAGACGGATAACTTAAATGATTCTTTTCCGCATAATCTGCCAAGCCGATCATCATCGTCGGAACTCCGCTGAGTCCTGTGCACTGTTCCCGCAATATTGTCTCGGAAACGATCTCTGTTTTAAAGTAAAGCAATAAGTCGATTTCTGCCCCGGCGTGGACACAGGAAAGAATACATCCCGTGACTCCGAAACAATGGTACAAAGGAACTGCGACCAAAAATTTATCCGTATGATCAATCCCCATGCATTCACTGATGCCGATTGCATTGTTGACCATATTGAAATGTGTCAGCATGACACCTTTGGGCGTGCTGGTTGTACCCGAAGTAAACAGAATACTTAATACATCCTGGGGGTCCGGTTGTTCAACAATCGGCTCGAAATCATTCGGAACACTGAAATCAAACAGTTTAGGAAATGCAGGACATTCGTCGCCGATCGTATAAATTTCTTTGATCATTGAGCAGTCAAATGTGGCATCTTCTCTTAAAGAATTGCAAATCAGAACCGGATCGACGCATTTGGAGGCGTCTCCGATAAGAAGGTATTCGATATCTACGTACGTGAGGAGACTTTTCATTTCATGCAGTTGGGAATTTGGGTTAATCAGCACAGAAATTGCGCCGATTTTGCCCAAAGCAAAGTAAGTGATTACCCAATTGATGGAGTTAACCGCCCATATTGCGACGTGCGTTCCTTTTTTTACGTTTCGATACAGCAAAATTTCTGCCGTGTGGTCGATTGCATCTTTCAGGGAAAGCCATGTGTATGATTGACTGTTAAACTTGATTGCTGTCTGATCAGGAAACTTATGAACATTATCTAAAATCATGTCATATAGGCATTTATTTGCTAACACCACTGTTTTATGTCCTTATCAGCTGCTTATTTTGCCGAAATTCCTTATAAACTTTCGATCAGCATCGGTACGATTTGGAAAAGATCTCCCACGATACCGTAATCCGCCACTTCGAAAATCGGAGCATTTTCATTTTTGTTGATTGCGATAATGATACCGGAATCCTGCATGCCGGCGAGGTGCTGAATAGCACCGGAAATACCGCAGGCAATATAGATTTCAGGCTTGACGGTTGTTCCTGTCTGACCGACTTGATATGCGTGGTCAATCCATCCTTCGTCAACACAAGCTCTTGAAGCAGCGACGACGCCGCCGAGTTTGTCGGCAAGTTTCTGCAACAGTTCAAAGCCTTCTTTGCTGCCAACACCTTTTCCGCCTGCAACGATAATCTTTGCATCGGTAAGAGATACTGCTTCTTTGCCTGATTTTACGATTTCAACAAGAATCGTGCGAATATCTTTTGCGTCAAGCGCAAATTTGACTGCGATTTTTTCGCCTTTTGCTGCTGTGTTGAGTACTGCTTTTTCCATAACACCCGGACGGACGGTGGACATCTGCGGTCTGTGATTCGGGCAGACAATGGTTGCCATCAGGTTTCCGCCGAAAGCGGGACGTGTCTGACGGATTTTTTTGTCTTCCGGATCGATTTCGAGTTTTGTGCAGTCAGCGGTCAGACCGGTATCAACTCTTGCTGCGACTCTCGGCGCAAGGTCTCGTCCGATGTGGGTTGCACCGATCAGTACGATTTCCGGTTTGTATTCGTTGATTGTATCACTGATTACTTTTGTATAAGCATCTGTCGTGAAATCTTTCAAAAGCGGGCTGTCGCAGACATATACTTTATCTGCTCCATAGCTGACAAGTTCATTTGCCAAAGCATCGACGTTGCTGCCCAATAAAATTGCACAGAGTTTGTTGCCGACCTCGTCTGCCAGTTTTTTGCCTTCGCCGAGCAGTTCAATAACAACCGGCATCAGTTTATTTTCTCTTTGTTCAGCAAATACCCAAACATCTTTGTATGCGCTGATATCTTTTACTGTTTTTTCTTCTTCTGTTTTGATGATTGCGTCGAAAGGACAAACTTCCACGCATTGTCCGCACAGTGTGCATTTATCGCCGATTACGGCAATTTTATCAACCATGGTGATCGCATCAAACGGACACCCTTTTACACACTTGGTGCAGCCTTTGCATTTATCTTTAATTACTACGATTGACATGCTATTACTCCTCCACTGATATCAGATGTTTTTGGTTAAGTTCGCCGATGAGTTCTGCTACCATTTCAGCATTCGTTCCGCTCAGCATTCTGCCTTTGCCTTTCGGTTCGGGCGTGAAGGAACGAAATACCTGAGTCGGAGAAGCTTTCAGACCGACTTCCGCTTCGGAAATGTCCAGATCTTTGATGCCCCAAATCGTGGTGTCTTTTTTGAATGCATCCATGATACCGCCGACTGTCATATAGCGGGGATCATTGAGCTCTTTGATCGTGGTCAAAAGGCAGGGTGTTTTTACTTTAATGATTTCGTAGCCGTCTTCCAGCTGTCTGTTCACGGTAATTTCATCACCTTTGATTTCAAAACCTACCACATAAGTTACCTGCGGCAAGTGCAAACGTTCTGCGATTTGAGGACCTACCTGTGCGGTATCTCCGTCAATAGCCTGTCTGCCTGCAAAAATCAGGTCGTAGTTGCCGATTTTTCTGATCGCGGATGCGATCGTATTGCTGGTTGCCCATGTATCCGCTCCGGCAAATGCTCTGTCCGAAAGCAGGATGGCTTCATCCGCTCCCATCGCGAGACATTCTTTGAGCATTTCGATTGCCTGATTCGGACCCATGGTCAGAACCGTAATTTTCGTATCGGGATTTTTATCTTTGATCTTCAGCGCTTCTTCCAATGCATTTGCATCATCCGGATTCAAAATACTCGGTACGCCTTCTCTGATCAGGGTTCCTTTCACCGGATCGATTCGGACTTCATTGGTATCCGGCACTTGTTTAACACATACGATGATATTCATTTGATTCATGCTCCTTATTTTAATAACATTCCGGCGATGACCATCTGCTGAACCTGCGATGTTCCTTCATAAAGCGGAAGCACGCGCACGTCGCGGTAAAGTCTTTCGATGGTATAATCCTGCATATATCCGTAGCCGCCGTGAATCTGCAGTGCTTTGCTGACGATTTCGACAGCGGATTCTGCTGCATAGTATTTTGCCATAGCCGCTTCTCTTGTGCATTCTTTGCCCATATCTTTGAGATAGGCTGCCTGATATGTGAGAAGTCTGGATGCTTCGAGTTTTGTTTCCATTTCTGCGAGCATAAACTGAATTGCCTGGAATTTAGCGATCGGTTTGCCAAACTGTTTGCGTTCTTTCGCATATTTTACAGCTTCATCGAGTGCGCCCTGTGCGATACCGATTGCCTGGGAGGCAACGCCGATACGACCTACGTCGAGTGATTTCATGGCTGTTGTAAAGCCTTTGTTGACTTCGCCAAGAATTTCGCTTTTGTGTACACGGACATTTTCCAAAATAACGTCGCTGGTCGGGCAGCCTTTCATTCCCATTTTGTGTTCCGGTTTTCCGAGGGATACGCCTTCTTGTTTCATATCAACGATAAATGTCGTGATACCGCGCGTGCCCGCTTTCATGTCCGTTTTTGCGAAAATGATAATGTAGTCGGACATCGGTGCGCCTGTGATGAATGTTTTTCTTCCGTTTAAGATGTAATAATCTCCATCCGGAACAGCGGTTGTTGCAACTGCGCCTGCATCGCTGCCGGCACCCGGTTCTGTCAAACCGAACGCGAACATTTTTTCTCCGCTGATCATCGGTCCAAGATATTTTTCTTTTTGTTCCGGCGTACCCGTCAAATAGATCGGAGTACCAACCAATGAGTTCGGGGAAGAAATATAGATGCTGGCTACGCCGCTTTTGCGTGCAATTTCTTCCATAATGATCACATAAGCTCTGTGATCCGCGCCGGCTCCGCCGATTTCTTTCGGCATTTTAATGCCCCAGAACCCGAGTTTGCCCATTTTGTCAAGAATTTCCTGGGGAAATTCCCCTGTCTTGTCGATTTCGTCAGCGATCGGAGCAAGTTCTTTTTCCGCGAAATCGCGAGCGAGTTTCCTAATTAATTCATGTTGCTCTGTAAACACTTTACAATTCTCCTTGTAATAAAATTGGCTTATCTAAAATGCTTCAATCGTTTTCAGAGGTAAATCCTTCTATGAATGAAGACATTTTCATAACTGAGACAGTAGAAAATATGCGGAGATCCGCATTTGAAAGAAAAGGTATGATTAATCGTTTGCCACACAAGGGTTTTCGTTATATAATAAGTAAAACATTCAACAATATTATTGTAAATAATATAAAATTCATAGATATGCTATCATACATAAGCTAAATAGTCAATTATATTAAAGAAATGCTCTGTATATTATAGTGAAAGATGCGATCAATTACAAGTTGCAAGGGCAACTAAATATCGATTTTTTAACCGCTCCTTAAAGAAGGAGCGGTTTTGTTTTAATAAATTTATTCGCGGGCGTTTGCTGCTTCAATTTCCTTCATCATTTCACCGTGAATATTTTTCATATGATCCGCGTGTGCTTCTCTGCCCCAATGGTATTGCGGAAGATCAAGAATGCCTTTCGCTTCCATTGTTTCCAGATTGTCGATAATCGTGGGGATCAGTTGGAATGGTACGACAATAAACAATAAACCTTCTTGGAAAAATTGTCTTGCTTTCATGCCGTGATGCAATCCTGAAATCAGCACGTTCATTTTCCCTGTTAAATAGGGATACATATACATGTATTCGCATCCGCAGACCGTCGTGCCTTTTGCTTCCCACGCGGCACCGTTTCTGTAACCGTGCGCACGCATAATTACTTCAGCCTGATTCGGTTTTGCGGTAATAATCATCAGATCGGGATCAAAAGTAATTTCATTCATTTTCGCAAACCAGGTATACGGAGCAGTACCCGCTTCCGGACGCAACATATGCGTATAAATCTGTCTGTTTGCGCGTGCGTCTTCGTAAACTCCGATATGGGGACCGATCTGACCGCTTTCCGTAATCGGATCGCCTTCGGTCTGATTGAGCAGGTAAGGTCCCAATTTGCATTCATGTTCAGCTGCGGATGCATAAAATCCCCCATTGTCCTGTGCATATTTGAGCATTCCGCATAGTGCCACTTTTTCTTTTAGTTTGGGAAGATCAGTCGGCTTAGTCATGGCGAACTTTACTCCGATGACGGGGATTTCCAATCCGATTCGTTCCAGAACAGAATAATTTTTGTTGATCATGTTTATCTCCTTCCAAATTCGGTGTGTTGAACATAAAAATATGAAAAACATATTAATATACTAAAAGCATAACACTTTTATAAGGAAGGGTCAATATCGGTAAACTCATTCGTTCATTCAATAATATTTTATGAAACATTAAATTGTTTCAAATATGATCAAAAACAATCAAGATAATTGCGATGCTAAATTGAGCGATCTGGAAACACATATTAAATAGGCAAAAAGCTCTATACTTTTTCTGCAGTCAAAATGTACGACAGGGGAATTCCATTTCCGTTGAGGTTTTCGAACATTTCTGAAATGTCCCGATCATATTCATGAAATCCGGTTATCAGAAATTTATTTTTTGTACATGCTCCGATTACAGATGTAAGTGTGTGCGTAAAACTGGTAAATGTTTTTGAAGAATACCGCTTCCCCGTCATATACGCAATGCCCGACGTTTCGACCCAGGGTTCCTCGCGAAAATAGGAATATAATATTTTCTTTGGATCTTTTCTATCAAAATCTGCTTCGCCTTCTGCGCCGAACATTCCCGTTACCGGATGCATATCCTGGAGAATGAGAACACCGCCCGTCGCCAGGCAGTCGTGTGCAATCTTAAAGACAGGGTTCAGTTCCCTAAACCAAGTAAGTGCACCGATTGTAATGAAAATCATATCAAACTGTCCGTTGAATCTTGTTCCGATTTGCAATAAGTCGGTTGAAATAAATTCACAATCATAATGCAAGACCATCGCGGAACGATTCGCGGCAGCAATCATATTTTCGGCAATGTCAAATCCATATCCTTTTTTCGCGCCGCGTCCGTATAAACACAGCAGTTCGCGGCCGTTGTTGCAGCAGAATTGTGCAATTGTTTTTCCGTCGAACTGATAAGTGTCCAACAATGCAATCATTTCAGCTTCCAGATAGGTATCTTGATCTTGCTTGATCCGCGCAGCGACATCTTCGGCATCCCAGCCTTTCGCACGGTTTTCATAAGCTTCTTCCCAAGCGGTTTTATTGTTTTTTATATATTCCATAAGGTCACCTTCCAAATAATTAATAATAACAAACATAGGAGTATCCGTGATAAGTATTCAGTTAAGAATCAATGTGGTTGTTCTGCTGTAGATTAAAATATATAAAATTGAATACAAAGCACACAAAACAAAATAGTTCCAAACTTATTGTGAAACTGAAAGGACATATAAAATATCTCTGTTTTCAATATCTGAAGTACAACGACTTTTGATGAAGCGCAATGAGATAATTCGATTGTCGGGGATTGAGGCTCGAGAGCCTTCAGCCGCATGCTTTGATAAAAAAGAAAGCATAAGACAATTCCGAAGAATCATGCTATGCTTTCTTTTTATTTGTTCGGAATTTCATTCATTTCGGATTGTATGGTATCCGCATGCCCCGAAACTTCTGCAGAAATGTTTTCGGAATCGTTGTTCTGCGGAGTTGGTTGTGCATTCAAATCTTGTTTTTCCGGTGTCGGAGCATTTGGGGCAAGGGATCCCTCTTTTTGGACTTTCTTGGGTTTTCCTCTCGTCAGCTTCATTTTTCTGTTTCTGCTGCGATTCAGAGAAATTGTGAAATTGACTCCAATAATACTAATTAAAAACAAAATGAACAAATGAAGTCCATAGAGCAGGTATGCACTGTTGTTAATCACATGGCTCAGTACAACCGCGGGGCGCATCCAGAAGTTGACCGCAGAACCGATGAAGAAGAATCCAGCCCATCCTGCACCGCCTTTGACAAAGTAACCGATACTTGCACTCACTGCAGTCAGTAATATAATCGGCAGAAGCGCAACAATCGCATAAATGAAAGCGTCTCTTATCTTAGTGACGTTCATTCCCAAACCAAACATAATGCTGCAAATGAACCATAACAGCAGTTCCAGAAAAACCAGAACGATCTGTACTGAAGTAAATGCCGTCAGATTGAATAAATGAAGGACGTAGACAAGCAGGCACAAAATAATTTGAAGTGCATTGATAACAACCGCGTAACTGATCAGTGATTTTTCATTCTTTTGATGTGTCATGATTCTGCCCCGTTTTTCAGCAATAGAATGAGACGTTCCAAATCGTCGTTTGAATAATAGTCTATTTGAATTTTCCCTTTTTTCCCACTTTGCAAAATATGTACTTTTGTACCCAGGTTGAGACAAAGTTCATCTTCAAATTGTTTAATATAAGGAGCTGCCGGAGGCATCCCTTTTTTCTCTTTTTTTGCAGTCGGTCGATCTTTCCATTCTTTGCTTCGTTTTTCTGCTTCGCGCACAGAGAGGTCATGCGAGATAATTTCATTTGCGAACGAAAGCTGCTCCGCTTCCCCCTCAATCGAGATGACTGCACGCGCATGACCGGCAGATATTTTTTTCTCAATAACCATATTCTGTATTTTTTCCGGCAGTGCAAGCAATCGCAGTGTATTTGCAACTGCGGCTCTGCTTTTACCGATTTTTACTGCGATCTCTTCCTGCGTCAGAGAAAAACGATCAGCCAACTGCTGATATGCCTGTGCCTCTTCAATGTCGTTCAAATCTTCTCTTTGCAGATTTTCGATTAAAGCGATTTGCAGTATTTCTTCTTCGGTGAAGCTTTTTTCAATGACCGGCACTTCTTTTAAACCTGCAAGCACCGCTGCTCTGTATCGACGCTCCCCTGCGACAATCGTATAATAACTTCCGTCTTTCACGACCAGAATCGGCTGAATGACGCCATGCTGTCTGATCGATTCGGATAGTTCCTTGATTTTTTCCGGTTCAAAATATTTTCTGGGCTGATCCTCGTTTGGTTTGATATAGCCGATATTAATTTCTTTTACACCGGATTCAACCGGCAGGTCTTCGCTTTCATAACTGGGGATCAGCGCATCAAGTCCGCGTCCGAGTCCCTTGCCTTTTGTTGCCAATTGTCAGTACCCCGTTTCCGATATAATAATTTATTTTCTTCGAATCACTTCTTTCGCCAGTTCCTGATACGCCAACGCGCCTTTTGAATTTTTATCGTATTCGATAATGGTCATGCCATAACTGGGAGCTTCCGCAAGCCGAACATTTCGCGGAATCACGGTAGCGAACACTTTGCCTCCGAAGAAGTTACGTACCTCGTCAATCACCTGTTGCGATAAATTGGTTCTGCTGTCGTACATGGTCAGCAGAACACCAAGCACTTCCAGATTTGGATTCAGGCTGCGCTTGACCAGATTGATGGTATTCATCAGTTGGCTGACTCCTTCGAGTGCGTAGTATTCGCACTGAATCGGAATCAATACGCCCGATGCTGCGCTGAGTGCATTAATCGGCAGCAATCCAAGTGAAGGAGGACAATCAATCAGAATATAGTCATATGATTTGGAAACGGATTCGAGTGCACGTTTCAGGATTGTTTCTCTTTGAGAAATATTAGACATTTCGATTTCTGCCCCCGCAAGATCGATGCTCGCCGGCAAAATATCGAGATTTTCAATTGATGTGGGTATAATCGCGTCTTTTGCAGACACTTCGTTGATCAGAACATGATATATGCTGCGCTTGAGTTTTTTGCGTTCGATACTCAAACCGCTTGTCAAATTGCTTTGCGGATCAAAATCGACTGCCAGAACATGTTTGCCGTTTTCCGCAAGACATGCGCATAGATTGGCACAGCTGGTTGTTTTCCCTACCCCGCCTTTTTGATTGAATAATGCAATAATTTTGCCCATTGGTTCCTCCGTATCGATCATCGATCTTATTCTATCATATTTCTCATCTTAATTGCAGAGCTTTTTATAAAACGCAAAATGTTTCACGTGAAACATCCCGTAAATTAATTTTTAGAGGCATTTGAATGTTTCACGTGAAACATTTTTGACCAAGGCAAGTGCTGACGCAAAAGAAAATCGTTAAAACATGATATAATGAAAAAAACATCATGTTTACAGCGGAGGACGTATGGGAAAAGTAAAAACAGGGTATTATCGCTTGTTTGCAGGCGGTTGTGATCTAAAGAGCAATGTAAAATTCAATAAATTGGCTGAAATTTTTTCTCAGCTTGCGGATGAACAGGTGGAAGAGCTGAAACAGGCGTATCCGTTTCTGAATCAGAATGAATCGCGCTGGATATTGGTGCGCTATAACATTGAAGTAAAAAAAATGATTGCTATGGGAGAGCCGATTAAAATCTCGACTTATCAGTCTTCCTACAGTAAATACGTGTGTATCCGCGATTATATTGTGCAAGACGCAAGCGGAAGCATTCTGATGTTTGCGCAATGTCAATGGGTGATGCGAAATGAGACAAACGGGAAAATATGCGCAATTCCGGAAGAATATGCCACGTTGTGCAGCAAACGCGAAGAGAAAGGATTCCCGATACTGATCAAAATTCATGAGCCGGAATATCGCGGTGACGGCGAATTTGATTTGCACACAAGGTTTTATGACTATGATTTTAACGGACATGTGAATAATTCAGTGTATTTCAGCTATATTCTGAATGAGCAGTTTCCGATTGACCTGCATCGGTATCAAATCAGGAATATCGACATCAACTATAAATCCGGAATGGAGTACGGAAAATCCTACCATCTGCTTACGCAGGAAGTACAAGAACAAGGCGGGATTGCCTTGTATCAGAAGATCTGCAACGATTCGGATACTGCCGCAGTGATGATTACACATTGGACGGAGAAAAACACAATATGATAACCGTAATTGCAGTCGGCAAAATAAAAGAAGCATATATCCGAGAGGGTATTGCGGATTATTCCAAACGAATCGGTCGGTTCGGAAAATTCGAGATCATTGAAATAGCCGAAGAAAACTGTGACAGTAATCCTTGCCTTGCCATATCTGCGGAAGGAAAGAAAATATCTGAGAAAATACCCGTCGGGGCATATTTGATTGGTTTGGACATACAGGGACAGCAGCTTGCCAGCGAAGGTTTGTCCGACAGGATACAAAGTCTTTTCACGGTAGGCAACAGCCATCTTTGTTTTCTGATCGGCGGATCGTGCGGGCTCTCGGAAGAGATCAAACAACGTTGTGATCTGTTGCTGTCATTCTCAAAAATGACATTTCCGCACCAATTGTTCCGTCTGATCCTTCTGGAACAAGTATATCGCGCATTTAAAATCATACGAAACGAAGCGTATCACAAATAGATTTTGCCTCCTTTTTGCAATCTATTTGTGATACGCACCGCAGCGGAGGTATCGATGCAGCAAATACCCGCAAAAACAATCATTACGAAAACAAAAAGTTCATTTTGGTTCGGCGCCGATTATAATATGAATATTTATCGCGGCTGTCCGCACGGTTGTATCTACTGCGACAGCCGAAGCGAATGCTACGGAATCGACGAATTTGACACCGTTCGGACAAAAGAAAACGCACTGGAAAAGATCGAATCGGAACTGCACAAAAAGCGCATAAAAGGCGTCATTGCAACCGGTGCGATGTCCGACCCGTACAATCCGTTTGAAAAAGAACTGGAACTGACAAAACAGGCGCTTGCATCCGTGGAACGATACGGGTTCGGAATCGCGATAGCGACGAAAAGCGATCTTGTTGTGCGTGATACGGCGCAGTTATTGCGCATTCAGGCGCATGCGCCTGTTATTGTCAAGCTGAGCATTACGACGGCTGAGGACTCATTGGCGAAGAAAATCGAACCGCATGCATCCCCGTCTTCGCGGCGGTTCAATTCAATCAAGCAGCTATCCGACTCAGGGGTTTATTGCGGCGTTTTAATGATGCCCGTGCTTCCGTTTCTTGAAGACACGCAGGAGAATGTTGTCACCATCGTACGAAAAGCGAAAGAATGCGGCGCAAAATTCATTTATGCGGACTTCGGCGTGACGCTTCGTGCAAATCAGCGGGTGCACTTCTATCGCATGCTGGATAAAGAATTCCCCGGCACCAAAGAAAAATACATCAAAACATTCGGGAATGAATATATCTGTGGATCGCCCGACAATACGGTACTCTGGAAAATATTCAAACGCGAATGCGAAGCCGCAGGCATTCTATACCGAATGCAGGATATTATTCGGGACTACAAGAAAACTGATTATTATGAGAATGATACGGAACAAACAAATTTTCTGGACTTACTCAACAACGAATGAGGTGATAAGATGGAACAGCTGAATGTTTGGTTGCTCGTTCTGATCGGAACGGGATTTACGTTTTTGATGACAACTTCGGGTGCCGCGATGGTGTTTTTGTTTCGCAAAGAGATTTCAGCTGAAATACAGCGCGTATTTTTGGGGTTTGCTGCGGGGGTGATGATCGCGGCTTCCGTTTGGTCGTTGTTGATTCCTGCCGTGGAAGCAGCAGAAGAATTGGGTATGGTTGGCTGGATTCCCGCTGCGGGCGGATTTGCGATCGGCGTATTATTCCTGCTCGGTCTTGATGTGGTGCTGCCGCATCTGCACGTCGGCGAAACAAAAGCGGAAGGTCTCCCCTCCCCGTTGAAGCGAAGCACATTGTTGGTTCTGGCGGTCACGCTGCATAACATCCCGGAGGGAATGGCTGTCGGTTTGGCATTCGCGATGATCGGAAACAGCCAGTCCGCAACGCTGGCAGGCGCGATTGCCTTAGCGATCGGTATCGGCATACAAAACTTTCCCGAAGGTGCTGCCGTCGCCTTGCCGCTGAAAAAAGAAGGGCTCTCGAACCGCAAAGCATTTTTATTCGGAGCGGGTTCCGGTGCGGTGGAACCGCTCTTCGGATTCATCGCCGCACTGATCGCGGGTTCCGTCGTCGGTGTCATGCCATGGATTTTAGCGTTTGCTGCGGGCGCAATGTTGTATGTTGTTGTGGAAGAATTGATTCCCGAAGCGCATTTGGGCGAGAGCAGCAACATCGGAACCTTGGGTGTCATGTTTGGGTTTTTGGTAATGATGGTCTTGGATGTTGCGTTGGGATGAAATCGGGTAAATTAAAATAAAAAAACAGTTCATGTCGGTGAACTGTTTTTTGTTTATGCAAATAGATTCACGCCGTATTTTTCCGCGACGCTTTTCAGTCCCTCGTCGATTTCATCGCGCGTGAAATCCGCCGTATTCAGCAGGTCATCAGGCAGATCATTCAGCCTCGCGTAAAAGTCAACCGCTACTTCAAGATAACGAATATCTCCGGAATCGAGCCGCTCAAACAGCAGATCCTCCGCGTCATTGATCCGATTCTCGGCGATCAGCTCCAGCAGCTGATAATGCAGCTGATCCGCTTCCGTCAGGGCGTCGGGAACAGGCACATAATAATCCGTCGTGTCTTTCTTAAAAAACACTTTCGCAATAAACATTGCGAGCGATTCAATCTGATTCATCAGCCAGTCTTGCCTAATCATGATTCGGTTTCCTTTTTTGATTCGATTTCTTCGGGCACTTCTTTTTTGTCGATCATCAGCTTTCTGGTAATGAAATTATAAATCATCACAACGGCCGTCGCAACAACCTTTGAGAACATATAATAAATCGCCAGTTTTTCGACCATCAGCCACATCAGGGCTTCATTAAGCAGCAGTCCGATGATGCTGAGCACGAGAAAAATCGTGAACTGATTGAGTTTGCTGACATTATCCTTCGGTGTGAAGACCCATTTGATGCTGAGGATATAGTTCCAGATCACGGAAACCGAGAAAGAGATTGCCGCCGAAATCAGATAGTTGATACCGATCCATTCGGTCAGTGCATACAGCAGACCGTAATCAATGAGAAATGCCGTTCCGCCGACCACACCGAAACGCAGAATCTGTTTCGTCAGTTTATTCAATGGAAAACCCAACCGTTTCATTTGAAGTGATATTGCTTCCATCATACTACATGCGGTTCCGATTCGGCAAGAAAGCGGTAAATTTTAAATGTACTTTAATTATTCCTGCTGGGCATAAGAGGTGAACAAAGAAATTTAATGTTATAATTATGAAAAAAAATACGAAGTATATATCGCAATCCCAGTATATTAAGATATCTGAAAAAGATTGCAAACTTTTTTCGGCAGATGCAATGCAGATGCAATATTGAAGTGTTACTACAAGAGCGGTCTTAGCGAACTAATACCAACTATGCCATGTTATATTGTTGCAAATCAAGACAATATTCGTATCATTACAGTGGATAAACCTAGGACAACATATAAATTAAGCTATAATAAAATCATTGAATTCAGATTTATTGAAGGTATGCAATACTATATGTATGGTTCAACAAGTTATATTGATTTGAATGATGGTATTTTAGCTATCAGATATCGGTCAAAAGAGATTTTGATGGATATTCTTTTTGACATACCGACTACTGGCGACATTGATAATTTTGAATGCAATAAGATTGCATTGAAAAACAATAATATATATTCGTACGTAAATAATATTATTCCTTTAAGAGACGATCAAAATATTGATCTTTGATCCTTACCTGAGCTTTTATCTGTAAATATGTTATATTTAATTGAGGTGTTTATTTACTTATTGAAATTCTGCATTATATACAGCTGCAAACGCGCCAAATTTCTGCGCTTCAATATTTGTTGTCTTTTCTTCATTCGTCTTTCCAAAAACAATCGGCTTACTCGGATACTGACCGTTCTTTCCGAAACACGCCGATATCGCATTTGCAACATACGCTCCGTTCAGCCATGCGCTCAGATTCATCTCATCCCTCTTTGCGATCTGTCTTTGTTTGAATGCCTCAATAAAAGGCTCCAGCTTCGGCGGACTGAGCGTCCAGAACAGCGCGTAACTCACGCCGATCACCAAAGCCCGAGGCAGCCATGTCTGAAGAAACAATTCTTTTTTTTGATTTATCCTATAATTCTCTTCACATGCTTGCCGTCACAGAAATAATTGTGTTATTCTGATATCAAAAAAAAGAGGAGCGATCTATGCGCATTCAGCTCATTACCTTTTCTCCCACAGGCACAACAAACCGCATTGCAGAAGCATTCGCAGAAGGTGTCGGCGGCGAAGCGCAACATATCGATCTGACTGCGCCGGAAAATAGGACAAAACGGATAGCGGTAAATGCCGAGCTGGTTGTTTTGGCTGCGCCTGTGTATGGGGAAAGAATACCGTCGCTGTATTGGAACGCCATCGATCAGCTTGAGGGCAGAGATACGCCGCTGGTCGGTTTGGCAGTTTACGGTAATATCGGCTTTGGGATCGGGCTCGTGCAGTTTGCCGACTATGCCAAGACGCATGGATTTCGTTTGGTTGGGCTCGGTGCATTTGTCGGGGAACATTCCTATTCGAATGAAACGATCGATGTCGGATACGGCAGACCCGATGCAGGTGATCTGCAGGACGCTTCGGGGTTTGGCAAGTTGATGCGTGAGAAACTGCTTTGCGGAGATTTCTCATATCCCGACATTCCAAAACCAGGCATTCCAAAATTTGTGACAAAATTCCCGGACGCAGGAACAAGACTGCTGATCAAACAACCAAGCATAGATCCAGCGCTGTGTGTGAACTGCGGTATTTGCGTGAGCGCGTGTCCCGTTGCTGCAATCGATGCAGAGACGCTTGTGATTACAGAGAAAAACTGTCTGCGCTGCTATGCCTGTGTAAAAAAATGTCCGAAGACTGCCAGACGTGCGGCTTTTCGTCTCGCACCGTTCCGAAAGATTTTTGCTAAAGCAGGGAAAAAACGCAAAGAAAATCTGATGTTGTTTTAATAAAGAAGCGCACAATCACGTGATTGTGCGCTTCTTGCATGTATTTGTATGATCGTGGGTTATTTTTCGTCTTTGCACAGCGGAAATTCTTTCAGCCCTTTGCAGGGAATTGCGGATTTCATAAAAGCGATCCACCCGAGAAGTGATATCGCAGAGAAGACCGCGATCATCAGACCCAGACCTATTATAATATTGCTCCATGGCATGGAAGCGATCGACATGCCGACACTGCCCAAAACCGTAAACAGTGTATTGATCAGAGAGGACGTGGAACCGGTGTCTCCTTCCTGCTGATCCAAAAGCAAATTGCTGCTGAATGGTCTCATAACTGATCCGGCAAGTGACATCAGAGCAAACGAAGCCCAGAAAAGGATTGGTAATATACCGCCGATGGTCATCACCAGTATCCCGCTGACGACCGAAACAATCATCACAGAAGACGCGAATACATGTTTGTTCGAATTTGAGAAAAATTTGATATATGCAAACGGAGCAAGAATGGAAAGCAATGCATTCGCAGCAAAGTAGTAGCTGTACGTCTGCGCACTCAGTCCGAAGAAATCTTGATAGATATAGGAAGAGACTGCGAGATAGCCCATAAACGGAAGAGCACTTAACGAGAATATGAGCGCAGGGAGAATAAAGCTTTTGTTTTTTGCCACAACAACAAGGCGCCCGATTGAACCGAATATGGTTCCGGTGTATTGTTCCTCCTTTTTCAGCGTTTCACTGAACAGGATTGCGAAGACGAGATTGATCATACTGATGACTGCCAATGTCCAGAAGATGCCTCGCCATGTGGAAAACTGTAGTACAAATCCGCCGATCACAGGTGCAATCATCGGAGCCAAACCGGCGATCGATTGGCTGATCGCCAAAATGGATTCTCTTTTCTTTCCTTCATAACAGTCTTTGATGATTGCCATGGAGATGGATGAGATACCGCCTGCCCCGATCGCCTGAAAGATACGTGTGACAATCAGATAGTAGATATCGGTAGACATGGCAGAAAGAATACTCGCCGCCATATAAATAGCGCTGCCGATGAGCAGAATCGGCTTTCTTCCGAATTTGTCGCTCAACGGTCCCCAAAACAAAATACCGATTGCATAAAAGAGAAAAAAACCGCTCAGAGTGAGATTGGTAACGGAAGTGCTGCTGTTGAAATAAGTATTCATGATCGGCAATGCCGGCAGATACATATCTGTGGAAAGCGGAACAAACATATTCATCAAAGCGATGAAGGTAATCAGTCCTTTTTTCCCGAGAATTTTCTGTTTGTTCTGCAGTGTCTGCATTTGATTGGTCATGTTGTCCTCCAACGGTAATATAAAACAGACGGGTTTGGTCGGTCAGGTATCAGAAAAGTCAAAGTGCCGTTGTTTCGGTTGAAACAATGAAAGAGAAAGATTCGAAAAAATACTTAATCAGTTAAGTATTTGCAGATGAATTTATTATAGGCAATCATTGAAAGAATGTCAATAACAGAAAAGTGCAGAAAAGTGTGAAATTGTGTTTTGCGTCGCATGTAATTTAATGAATGAAGAGCAAATGATTTCTACAGTAGAAAGGTGACTTGCGAACGTCAGCATGTCACCGATTTGTGCTGTTGCTCTTATTGCGTTCGGGAAATCGTCAGAATGTTTGTATCGTAAAAAACCGCAACATGATTATTTGCTGCGGTTCCAATCTAAAATCCGTGCGAGATCGTAAGGCGTTTGCTGATAGACATAATAGTTGAGCCAGTTCGTATAAAGCAGTGTAGCATGCGAGCGCCATGTGACATGCGGCGTTCGTTTCGGATCATTTCCCGGGTAATAATGTTCCGGCACAGCGATTTCTTTTCCCGCCGACAGATCCCGTTCGTATTCCTTCGCCAGGGTGTCGGCTTCATACTCGGGATGCCCCATTACAAAAATCTGTCGTCCGTTTTTACTGGATACCATATAAACCCCGGCTTCGGATGAAACGGAAAGGATATCTAAATCACTGCTCTTTTCAATGTCCTGCGCCCGCACTTCCGTATGTCTCGAATGAGGCGCCTGAAATACATCGTCATGTCCGCGCAGGAGCGGAACATTCGGTATCAGGATATGATGCGGGAAGATACCGAATTTCTTTTTTGGCAGCGGGTGTTTTCCCACACCGAACAGACGATAAAGCCCCGCCTGTGCGCCCCAGCAGATGAACATCGTCGAAAAAACATTGGTTTTCGTCCAGTCGATCATTTCACACAGTTCGTTCCAGTACTCCACATCCTCGAAGTTCAGCGTTTCTACGGGCGCGCCCGTGATAATAAATCCATCATATTTCAGGTGCTTCACATCCTCGAATTTCTTATAAAAAGTATTCAGGTATGCTTCGGACGTGTTTTTGGAATCATAGGTTGCTGTATGAATCAGGTCGATTTCAATTTGCAGCGGTGTGTTGGACAGGCATCGCAGCAGGCTGGTTTCCGCAGAAGATTTTTGCGGCATTAAGTTCAGAATACCAAGTCTGAGCGGTCTGATGTCCTGATGTGCCGCCCGTTCCTCGGTCATGACAAATATATTTTCGTTCTCCAGCACTGCTTTGGCAGGCAGCTTATCAGGTATTTTTACAGGCATATTCTTCACCTATCCTTTGGTTGCATCGAATGCCTGTGCAAGATCTTCCAGAATATCATCAATGTGTTCTGTTCCGATCGAGAGGCGAATCGTATTGGGCTTGATACCGGAAGCTGCCAGCTCCGTTTTGTTCATCTGAGCATGTGTTGTGCTTGCAGGATGGATCACAAGCGATTTGACGTCTGCTACATTGGCTAGCAGAGAGAAGATATTCAGCTTGTCAATAAAGGATTTTGCATCGTCAGCGCCGCCCTTGATTTCAAAAGTGAAAATCGAGCCGGCGCCGTTCGGGAAGTATTTGTCGTAAAGGTCTTTATAACCGCTTTCGAGCAAAGAAGGATGGTTAACTTTTTCTACATTCGGGTGATTGTTCAGGAACGAAACCACTTTGATTGCGTTGGACACGTGGCGTTCTACGCGCAGGGAGAGTGTTTCCAGCCCTTGCAGGAAAAGGAAAGAGTGGAATGGGCTGAGTGCGGCGCCTGTATCGCGCAGCAGTGTGACGCGGGCTTTGACAATATATGCGGCAGCGCCTGCAGCGGCTGTAAAGGTCACGCCATGATAACTGTCGTTCGGTTTGGTCAGTCCGGGGAATTTGCCCGATGCTTCCCAGTCAAATTTTCCTCCGTCCACGATTACGCCGCCGATGGAGGTGCCGTGACCGCCGATGAATTTAGTCGCGGAATGCACGACAATATCCGCGCCGTATTCAAACGGGCGAAGTAAATATGGGGTTGTAAAAGTATTGTCAATAATAAGAGGTATCCCGTGGCGGTGAGCGACGTCCGCTGTTTTTTGGAGGTCAATGATATTCGAATTCGGATTTCCAAGACTTTCGATGAAGATGGCTTTTGTGTTGGGTTTGATCGCATGTTCAAAACCGTCTTCAAGATCGGGATCGACAAACGTTGTGGTTATGCCGTACTGCGGAAGCGTATGCGCGAACAGATTATAGGTTCCGCCGTATATGGTAGAAGCCGAGACGATATGATCACCCGCACCGGCAATATTCAAAACGGAATAGGTAACTGCAGCAGCTCCGGAAGCGAGTGCCAATGCACCCACACCGCCTTCCAGGGAATTGATTCTGGTCTCAAACACATCACTTGTCGGGTTCATGATTCTGGAATAGATATTTCCGCCTTCGGTCAAACCGAATCGAGCCGCCGCCTGCGCGGAATCCTTAAATACGTAGGAAGAGGTTTGGTAAATCGGAACCGCGCGTGCGTCCGTTGCACTGTCGGGCGTTTCCTGCCCTGCATGCAGCTGCAGGGTTTCAAATTTGTAGGTTTTGCTTTCGCTGCTCATCATTTTTTCTCCTTCATAGTTCAGTATGATACTTGGTCGGGATCAGCTTTGCATGCGGTCTTTTGATGTGCAACATCGGCGATAGATTTCGGGTTTCATCGCGCATCTCCTTATATATTATAATTCATATAGATATAGTATGAATATAGGTTGTTGGTATCATATCATTGCAGTATGAATTTGTCAACCGGATATTGCAAAATTGTCGATGAAAGGAACTACGAACAATGAAGGATCAATTTTTTGCAGTGAAAATGCGTATAAAAAAAGGACTTTCGCCCTTTTAAACAATAGTTATTCGAATAGATTATTATCTGTTCTTACACAAAAGCAGTTTTGTTATATCATAAAATCAATTTGGACCTTCTGCTTATATCGGTCAACAAGATCCTCCAATGTAATATGGTCAACAACCTGATTGACAGCGTCGTAAATTTTCTGCCATACTTCCTGTGTCACACAAATGTCAGCACGATCACAATGTTCCCCATCATCCGAAAGACAACTCACAGGCATCAATTCCCCTTCCATCAGGCGCAGAATCATGCCCATTGTGTAATCCTGCGCAGGTTTTGCCAGCATATATCCGCCTTGTGCGCCCCGCGTGCTTTTGACGTATCCGGCACGATTCAGTTGTGTAATCAGCTGCTCCAGATATTTCACGGAAATCTCCTGACGTTTTGCAATATCCTTTAATGTAATATATTCACCGTTGTTATTCACAGCGAGATCAAGCATCAGACGCATCGCGTAGCGTCCCTTTGTTGAAATTTTCATTTCAAACTCCCTTCCCTGACACAGCGCTGTATACGCAGGCGTTGGTGTCGAATTTTATTTTGAAGATTTGCAGGCTCGCTTTTCGTCCACGATTGCTTGGAATGTAGGCAACATTCCGATTTTATCGGGCACCATGCCCGGCATCTGGTAAATATCATGTCTCGGATAATCGTTTGCCTCCAACAGTAAAGGTCCGTCCTTGGAAATTGCCACGTCCCATCCCACATATCCGACTTCGGGCAGGACACGCACTGCCTCGCTGACAAGTGCAAGGCACTCGTTCCACATAGGGATCTGAAAGCCTTTAAAAGCAGTTCCGGTCAGAGGGTGGGCTTCGTATTTGACAAAGTTTTTATCGGATGCAGGGAAACGAATGACCCCGGTCTTCGCATCAACAATGCTTGTCATGCCTCCGCTGTTAATGTTGTCAACGACTCCGCCGTTTCCGATACGGATCGCGATGAAGGGAAAATAGACCTTGTCGCATTCCTTATTATATAAAGAGACAATACGAATGGTATTGATTGAGCCTGAATAAATGGAAGCCATTTTGTCGTTTTGAATCACACGTTCTTCAGCAAGCACTGATTGATCGGCAAGGATAAAATCGTAAATTGCTTTTGTATCGGCAAAATCAGCCGCAGTGATCTTCATGACGCCTCGCCCGCAGCTGCCGTCCAAAGGTTTGATCATGAAATCTTCTCTGCCTGCAACCCACTTATCAAATTGCTCAAATGTTGATTTGGACACATCAATCCAGTCACGTTTGATATATGCATCAAACACTTCGAAAAATTCAATCTTATTTTTTAAAATATGTCGGTAATCAGGGTGATTGTACATACGCACAAGCATGTCGTCATAACCGCGCGTGAGATACGTTGCTCTCTGTTTTGCTGTGAGCTCCGCAAAGTCAAACAAAACATAGTCTTCATACCCCGCCTGATACTTGATGCCGCAATGAATAATGTCAATCAGCATGGAAAATGTGCTCTTATGGTATTTGATGCCCATCTGTTTCGCACGTTGAAACATCCTGCGGAAGTCCATATCTGTCAATCTTTTGAGTATAAATTTAAGTTTGTCGCTCACGGTTCCTCCATAATCTGATCTTTTCCCGCAATACATACCAATACTGTGGGATTTAATAATCATTGTAACGAATCGGAAAAAGAAAAGCAAACAGATTGCGCATTTTTTTATTAAATGAACTAAAATACAATCAAGATAAGAATTTTGTCCGTGCGTATGATCCGGAAAATGGGAGAAGTTTTCTGTCAAAAAAAGAGAGAATAAAAGAAAAAAACGAGAAAAAACAAAGAAAAAGAAGAAATTTTTCTTTGAAAAGAACAGTTTAGGTTCAAAAGCAGCACATACGGGTCAGCGACCGACCGGTCGCGTCGACAGATAGGAAGATGATTTCGCGTTCGAATCGTTGAGAAATATTTCTCAAAGAGATATAATTAAAAAAAGACAGAATTTTCGGAGGAGTATATGAGCCGATACTTATTAGCGATCGATGAAGGAACCACCAGCTGCCGAAGTATCCTTTACAATGAAAATGCAGAGGCGTTAAAAAGCAGTCAGCTTGAATTTACGCAGTACTTTCCCGAGCCTTCCTGGGTGGAACACGATGCGAACGAAATTTGGGAAAAACAGTTGCAGACGATTCGTGCAGCAATTACAGAATCGGGCATCGATGCGGCTCAGATTGCGGCAATCGGTATCACGAATCAACGGGAAACGACAGTCGTTTGGGATAAAACGACGGGCGAACCGATTTGTCGCGCGATTGTATGGCAGTGCAGAAGAACGGCTCCGATCTGCGAAGAATTAAAGAGAATCGACGGGTTTTCCGATTATATCCATGAAAATACGGGGCTGCTGATAGATGCATATTTCTCCGGAACAAAAATCAAATGGATTCTCGATCACATCAGCGGCGCGCGTGAACTCGCAGAGGCAGACAGGCTCATGTTCGGTACGATCGACAGTTGGTTGATATACAAACTCAGCGGAGGGCAGACGCATGTGACGGATTATTCCAATGCATCCCGCACGATGCTGTACAATATCAAAACACTCGAGTGGGATGCATATGCCTGCAAAACGCTCAATATCCCCATGTCCATGCTGCCGAAAGTGGTTGCATCCAGCGGTATCTGTGCCTATACGGATGAATCACTTTTCGGGATACGGATTCCGATTGCGGGTATTGCGGGAGATCAGCAGGCGGCATTGTTCGGACAGGGTTGTTTTGAACCCGGGGAAGCAAAAAACACATACGGTACAGGCTGTTTTCTTTTAATGAACACAGGCGAAAAAAGAGTACGCTCTTCCAACGGATTGATTACCACGATTGCGTGGGGTATCGATGGTCGTATTGAATATGCACTTGAAGGCAGTGTGTTCATCGGTGGCGCAATTGTTCAATGGATGCGCGACCAGCTTGGTATTATCAATCATGCTGCGGAAAGCTACGAGTATGCGGTGAGCGTGACAAACAGTGCGGGTGTGTATGTAGTGCCTGCATTTTCCGGTCTTGGCGCACCGTATTGGGATATGTACGCGCAGGGGATCATTTGCGGACTGACCAGAGGTGCTTCGAAAGCACATATTGTCCGCGCAGGGCTTGAGTCGATTGCATATCAGTCAATGGAATTGCTCGATGCCATTGAAGAGGACTCGGGGATCCATTTAAAAGAATTAATGGTGGACGGAGGCGCATGCCGTAATGACTTTCTGATGCAATTTCAATCGGATATTCTGATGCATCCGGTCAACCGCCCGAACAATACGGAATCGACCGCCCTGGGGGCTGCAATGCTTGCAGGGCTCGGAGTGGGTGTATTCTTGGGGAAAGAGCATCTCAAATCAATCCGAAAAACCGATCGGGTCTTTGTCCCGAACGGAAATCAGACAAAGCGCACGGAACGGATTGAAGGATGGAAACACGCAGTGAAAATGTGCATGAGCCATAAATAGACACACATATTCGCACATCACTTGATTGTGACAGAAAAAACGGAGGAAGTCATGAGACGAATTGACATGCATATCCATACGATCGCTTCCGACGGAGCATTTACTGCAGAAGAGGCTGTGCTCGAAGCAGTGAAGAAAGAACTGAATGTTATTGCGATATCCGACCATGACAGCGTGAGCAGTGTGCAGCGCTGCATCGATTTGGCGAAACCAAAGCATATTCGTGTGATCCCTGCCATGGAAGCAACGACAGATCACAACGGAATGGAATACCATATTCTTAGCTATGGGCTTGACATCACACACCCGAAACTGCTTTCGTATTGCGCCGATACATCCAAAATACGTATCAGCAGAGAAACAGAAATTATCATGCAGGCATGCAAGATATTCGACGATTTGAGCATGAACGATTTTTTGGAGTACTCAAAGGGCACACATGCTGCGGGTGGTTTTCTTTCACTGAATTTTCTTACGCATATGGGTAAAGTGAAAAATTTAGGCGAATTTCTCGCACTGAAAAATAAAATGGATTTATCGGGTGTTCGCCCGTTTCACACATCATCGGAAGTGGTTGCTTTGCTGAAAGAACTCGGTTCGGTGATTGTGCTGGCGCACCCTTCGTATCATTTCCCGGGAAAAGTTGCGAATGAAGAATTACTGGATGAATTCCGTATGCTTGGAATTGACGGCATTGAATGTTACAGTCCTTACAATGCCCAGCCGGAGCAAATCGCTTATTACCGCGCGTACTGCGAAAAGCACGGTCTTGCTGTTTCCGCCGGTTCTGATTGCCATGGTCCTTATCTGACGCGGGAAATGGGGACGCCTTTCGCAACAGACGAAATGTGCAATATTATCCGTGCGATTGATGAGAGCGCCCACGGGAGATCAGTTTGATCCAAAAGCTGTCTATTCGGATAAAAATATATTATAATATGAGAACATACTTTTAATAAGGAGCTCGGGTTAATGAGAGAAAAAGCTTTGGTCATCAGCACCAATGGAGATAAAGCAGTCGTACAGGTAACGCGTTCGACCGCATGTGAGCATTGCAGCGCAAAATGTATGGTGGCGAATGAGAGCATTGATATTAATGCGGAAGTGGAAAACAGTGTCAATGCGCAGGTTGGCGATACCGTGGATGTGGAAATGGAATTTTCGGGTGTTATGTCAGCGTCCGCAATTGCTTACGGCGTTCCGTTTCTTGCCTTTTTCGCAGGCGCCGCACTCGGGTATTACGTCTTGTCCGAACTGCTGAACATGAGCCGCGATCTGATCGGTCTGGCGACAGGGATCATTTTGATCGTTGTATCTTATCTTGCAATCAAACAATTGGATAAAAAAGGCGTGTTTAAAAAAAGGTTTATTATCAAAATTGTGAAATGATCGGGTGGGAGAAAGCGTATGAGCGTTATACTCGAGAACGACTGGGGAGAATTGCTTCGGGCCGAATTTGAAAAAGAGTATTACAAACAACTTCGCAGGCAGTTGATTTCGGAATATCGAACCAAACAGGTCTTTCCCGATCAATATGATATTTTTAATGCGATGCATCTGACGTCATTTGCCGATACGAAAGCCGTGATTATCGGACAGGATCCTTATCACAACGAGAATCAGGCGCATGGACTTTGCTTTTCTGTGAAACCGCAAGTGGCGGTGCCTCCCTCTCTGCAAAATATCTATAAAGAACTGCGTGAGGATCTCGGACTGAGTATCCCGAATCACGGATATCTTGTAAAATGGGCAGAGCAAGGGGTATTGATGCTCAATGCTGTGCTTACGGTACAGGCACACCAGGCAGGTTCGCACAAAAAACTCGGTTGGGAGCAGTTTACAGACCGCATTATCACGCTGCTCAACGATCGGAAGGATCCGATTGTCTTTATTTTGTGGGGTGCTTTTGCGCACAGTAAAGAAAAACTGATTACGAATCCGATTCATCTTGTTCTCAAATCGGCGCACCCTTCCCCGTTGTCTGCGTACGCGGGTTTTTTCGGCAGTAAACCGTTCTCGAAAACAAACGAATTTTTGATCAAAAACGGCAAAACACCTATCGACTGGCAAATTAATGATCTGACAGAATAATCTTCCAGAAAACGGAGTAACATGGCTAAGAAAAAAATGAAACGTATTGTAAAAGTAACAAGGAAGAAGAAAAAGAAAAAACATCTCGCACGCAGAGTGATTCTCATGTTGCTTTTTATCGTGCTGGCAGTGATCGGATTGGAAGGGTATCAGATCGGTTCATCTCTGATGAGCGGGCTGAATGGGATAGATCGTGTTGAAATCGGTGATACCGATGAAGATTTGATGATCAATGACGGCGTCAGCGCAAGCACTGCAGACAGCGGTAT
This sequence comes from uncultured Lachnospiraceae bacterium, assembly GCA_964444065.1. GTDB lineage: Bacteria > Bacillota > Clostridia > Eubacteriales > Anaerofustaceae > JBGMEA01. The sequence goes on along the minus strand of CAYUFL010000008.1, from coordinate 8,974 downwards.
CATTAATATAGCATTGTTCGGGTTGGATGCCAGACCGGACGAGACCGCAAGCCGCAGTGATACAATGATTGTTCTTTCCGTGGATACGGTCAATAAAGACATTACCCTGACGTCCATTTTGCGCGATACCTACATCGCTATTCCCGGCGAATATGATACCAAAATCAATTCAGCATATTTCATCGGCGGCCCTGAGCTTGCAGTGCAGACATTAAACAACAATTTCGATCTGGATATCCACGACTATATTACGGTTGATTTTCGTGCGATTGCTGATATTGTCGATGCCGTCGGCGGCATTGAAATCACGGTCAGCGAAGATGAGCTTGATGCACTCAATGGGTCAATATTTGACAGCAATCGTCTGCTCGGCGGCGATCTCTCTCCGTATGTGAGTGCCGGAACGCAGATTCTTGACGGAAAACAGGCGCTGGCGTATTGCCGCATCCGTAAACTTGGAAACGGGGATTTTGACCGAGCTGCGCGTCAGAGAGAAGTCATCGGACAGATACTCAGTGCTGTTAAGACAAATTTCAGCCCCGATATGATTACGAATTTATCAGCTGCAATATCGGATGATATGTCAACATCAATGACAAATAAGGAAATTTTCAATCTGGCGTATCAGGTATTTCGCTGCAGAAAAACCGTGCAGACAGAGTCACTGACAGATGACGCATACTTAAAAAGCGCAAGCATAGACGGTGCTATGGTATTGGTATCTGTCACGCAGGTGGATGCTGCGAACGATTTGCACACCATCATTTATGGGGAATCGACCTTTACGCCCAGTACACAGCTGCAGTCTTTGAGTAAAAAGCTTAAGAAAATTACAGATCAGATCAATGTTTATACCATTGATACCGATCCTAGTATCAATATAGAATAATCGGTTAAGCAGGACAATAGCATATATGGTCCTGTTTTTCTTATTAAGCAAACGGGACTTGACATTCTTGGCATCATCTTATAAAATTGAAATATATTCAAAATTTGGAGGCGCCCTTGGAATATCAATTAAAGAAATCTGTGATACCGATTTATCTGATCGGGGCAGTTTGGGTGATATACGCACTGATTTTTCCGTTGTATCGATTGAGTGACATTTTGATTGTCATCGGTTTGTCCGCAGCGGTATATTTTGTTGCGGCAGCCATTATACCGGCAAAGAAAATAAGAGTGGAGCGTCCGCCGCTGCTTGAAAAAACCGGAGATGCCGAACTCAATGAAATGATCGCCGAAGCCAATCGTTACATCAGTCAAATACGCAAAGCGAACGACGCAATCCCCGGTGAAGCGATCAGCGCAAATATAGCGCAGATTGAAATACTGACGAAAAAAACATTTCAATATGTGATTGACAAGAAAGAACCACGATCGTCCATACGCAGATTCATAAATTATTATCTGCCGACTACGATCAAATTATTGGAAACCTATCATACGATGGAAACCCAAGAGGTCAGCGGAGAGAATATTTCCGGGGCAATGAAAAAGATTGACGGAATGCTGAGCACAATCTGCGACGCATTTAAAAAACAGCTTGACAGCCTTTATGCGAATGATGCAATGGATGTCTCTGCTGATATAACCGTTATGGAAAGCATCATGAAACAGGAGGGTCTTATCGGAACCTCAATACAGGCTCAGAACGAAAATAAAGGAGAATGAGAAAATGGATGAACTCAAACAAGAAGAACCTTTGCAACTGACAACCGCTCCCGTACTTGAATTGGAAGAAGCGCCTCCCGTAGATTTGAACCTGGTGCTTCATGAAACGGAAAAAGAAGTATTGCCTGCGGAACAGATTGCACAGCAGACACAGCTGAGCGCAGAAGAAATGAAAGTAGTAAAGGAATTCTCTCAGAAAATCGATATTACAAACCCGAATATGGTAATTGAATACGGTTCCGGAGCGCAAAAACATATTGCCGCATTCTCGGAAACCGCACTTGACCGAGTGAAAACAAAGGATATGGGCAGTGTTGGCAACATGCTTTCCGAACTTGTTGTCGAGCTCAAAGGTTTTTCGGCGGATGAAGCAAAAGGAGGATTTCTCGGATTCTTCAAGAGTGCAAACCGTGCGATTCAAAAACTGGTCGCAAAATATAACAAAGTTGAAGTAAACGTGGAAAAAATCTGCGAAATGCTCGAAAATCACCAAGTGGTATTGCTAAAAGATTTGGCAATTTTTGAAAAAATGTATGAAATGAATCTTGCTTATTTTAAAGAACTGAGCATGTATGTCGAAGCCGGCAAAATCAAACTGAAGGAAATTGAAGAAGTAGTCATTCCGCAGCTGAAAGCAACCGCGGAAGCTTCAAAACTTCCCGAAGATGCACAGAAAGCAAATGATATGGCAAACTATGCCAATAATTTTGACAAACGTCTGCATGATCTGGAACTCACAAGAATGATCTCGATCCAGATGGGTCCGCAGATTCGTCTGCTGCAAAACAATGACAGTCTTATGGTACAGAAAATCAACTCTTCGCTCGTCAACACGATTCCTCTTTGGAAGAGCCAGATGCTGCTTGCCCTCGGCTTGGCTCATTCCGAACAAGCGATGAAAGCGCAGCGCGAAGTCACCGACATGACGAACGAACTGCTTAAGAAAAATGCGGAAACGCTCAAGCAGGGTTCCATCGATGTGGCAAAAGAAGGCGAACGCGGTATTGTTGATATTGAAACACTCACTTATACAAACAAAACGCTGATCGAAACAATTGACGAAGTATTGAAAATCCAGCAGGACGGACGTACCAAACGTCGTGCGGCTGAGGTAGAACTCGGACGTATTGAAGTGGAACTGAAAGAAAAATTGCTGGAAGTAAGAAAATAACAGGATTTTCGTCCGGAGGAGAGAATGAAATTTTTTCAAAGCCGCACCGTCGCGATTCTCATTGCGGTTATTCTAATGATTGCGTCACTCGCCATCGGGGGGAAACGGTCTCTTGCGCCGCAGCGAGCCGAGGTCGAAGCAGTTTTTACCGAAGCATCGGACGGAAGCGGAAAAGGGATTCAGTATGATCTCGATCAGCGTGTCGCACAGGCACATAACCTGATTGCTGTCGCGAAACGTTATCTGAATGCAGACGATACTTTGATTACTGCGGTATCGGACGCAATTTCTGCAATTGATCTTGCGAAGGATCCGTCGGAGAAATATGATGCGAATGTGCAGCTTACTTCTGCCTGTTCTTCACTGTATGTCAAACTTGCTTCCATGCAGTTGTCTGCATCGGATCGAGAATACAATGAAGGGATCAAAACAGAACTGAATTCGCACAATCAGATCATCGGACATTCCGATTACAACGAACTGGCGGCGGAATTCAACACAATGCTTGCAAAATTTCCGACGAGCATCATCGGATCGCTTTCAGGTGTAGATACGCTTGAATTGTTCGAATGAGTGCAACCATCAGGAGGGAATTGAAGAATATGAAACAAAGGAAAAACATACTTTCGGTTGCCTTTGCCGCTCTTTTGTGCTTACTGCCGTTGGCGGGTGTTGCTGCTGCGGACATTGTAGAGCCGACGGATCAGTTTTACGTAGGCGATTATGCCAATGTGATCAATTCGGATACAGAGCAATACATCGTTTCGCAGAATGAAGTTCTCTATGAAAAAACGGGAGCGCAGGTTGTGGTTGTTACAGTTGACTTCACCGGCGGTATGGATATCGAAGATTATGCGTATGACTTGTTTAACGAATGGGGCATCGGATCTTCCGAAAAAAATAACGGCGTATTGATCTTAATGGTCATCGGTGAAGAAAACTACTGGGCATTGCAGGGCAGCGGAATAGAAAATGTGCTCACGAGCAGTGAATTGGGCGATCTGCTTTACGATTACCTCGAGCCTGATTTCGCTGTTGGCGATTACGATGCCGGAGCAAAAAGCATATTTGATGCGGTATCCGGCGAACTCGCGAAATATTACGGGGTCAGCCTCACTGCTGCATCGTCATCAAGCAGCACGTCAAGCTCAACCGGTCAGACAACAAAGCCCGCGACCACAGGATCCGGCACCACGAGTTCGGGCGGCGGAGGTACGACACAAAGTTCAAATGATAACAATCTGACAGGAGCGCTCAGCACGATGGTTGGGTTTATTGTCGTTATTCTGATTTTGATGATTGTCATCAGGACCAGAAACAGAAGCAGACGCGGCAGATCTTACGGCGGCTATGCGCCGAGAACAAGATACGATCGCGATCCATACCGACGGAATACCGACGTCGGGCGTGATATACGCGAAAATATACCACCGAATGCCAATGATCATGACAATGAACGGGATGACGATCACAATGACCACTTTCCGTTCGGCGGTGCCTCGCCCGGCGGCGGAGGCATGTTCGGAAGCGGAGGCGGAGGAGTTTCCAGAGGCGGCGGAGCAGGACGTTCCGGCGGCGGTGGCTTTGGTGGGGGTGGGCACTCAGGTGGCGGTCACTCAAGCGGCGGTCATTCAGGCGGCGGTGGCGGTTCCCGTGGGGGCGGCGCAGGAAGAAGATAAATACAGGGGGATTTCTTCTTCTTGTGGGAGAAAAGAGTGAATTATGAATAGTAAACAAAGCAACAGAGCGATCAGAACAGATACGATTATATTTATAGTTGCATCGATCATAAGCGTCGGACTTTTATACTTTGCGTTCTCGGGCTTTAAGGCACATTTATTTTTGTCGCTGATCTGCATATTGATAGGCTGTGCGATTCTGTATTTAATGATTTCGTTATTTGCGAATCTTGTCGATGTAAGAAAGATCACAGAATACATCAGCGGACAAAGCGAATTTGCGATCGCTGATTTTGCGTTTGCGATGAATACATCCTACGATGAAGCGATTGTGATTTTAAAACGTGTCATCAATTTAAAATATTTCATCGGGTATATCGACAGTGCCGGTGAAATGATGATTATGCAGAGCTCCTCGAAATATAATGTAAAAGATTATGTTACTTATTTAGATATGATTGCCAAAAAAAATTGACTTTCAAGTAAATCAGACTCACGAGTGAGCTCCATTTGGATATTGCGAAATTCTCGATTTAGACAGCGCAATCGCACGCTGTGACGTTTCGGGCAGACGTGCGCTAATCACTCCGAGTCCGTACTTTGCTTGAACAAGACGGAATGTCCGTGCTATTTCTTTCCGCTCTCAGATACCAAGGTATTAGAAAACAAGAACTCCACGCTGTATTTGCATCGTGGAGTTCTTTTCGGTTATTCGACTTGCGTTCTTATTCGATCGACTTCAACGATTCGACCATATCAACTTTCTTCAGCCTGAAATGCAGTGCGAAGTTTACAATGTAGGTAAACGCGATCGTCAGGACAATTGCATAGAGGAAGCTTTGAAAATTCATGCCGGGCAGGAACATGACATCGTCTACTTCCGCTGTATTCATAATGAAGGTCTTCAGCGGAATGCCGAGCAAAAGACCGAGCAGCATGCCGATCATCGAGGAAACGGTATTTTCTCGGTCAACATACCGTGATACTTCCTTATCGTAAAAGCCGAGTACCTTGATGGTTGCAATTTCGCGGATTCGCTCCGTGACATTGATGTTTGCCAGATTGTACAGCACCACAAATGCCAAAGTGCCTGCTGAGAAGATAATCACCAGCACCACGTAATTCAGGCTCTGAATCAGGTCGCTGAATCCCTTTCCTGCGTCAGATGCATACGAGAGCGCAAGTATGTGACTGTTTTGCAGCAATTGTTCCGAAAGTGCATCTTCATTCTCCTGCGTGTCATTTTGAAGATTTGCGATAAATGCATTGTAAACTACGTGATCACCGGTGATATTATAGTATGCTTCGGGAGAGAGATATACATAGTTCAGCGTATAGTTTTCGGCAATGCCGCTGACGGTAACCTCTTCGGACAGCGTGTCGTTGAAATTAATCGTGATCGTGTCACCGATCTTCAAATCAAACAGTTTCGACAGTTTTTCCGTAATGACGACCCCGTCGTCGGGGAGCGTCAACGTTTTTCCTGTTTTGCGGTTTTGGAGAGAAATGTAGTTGCTCAGCGCATCAGGGTCTTTGGGTATTACGGTATAAGCCGTAATTGTCTTGTCTCCGTCCGTCACCGAGGCAGAGGCTTCACGGGCAATCAGGTATTCGGAAAGATACGGGGTGTCCGAAAGATCGGCAGCAAGCGCATCCTGATCCGTCTGCGTGATGGTGTCGTCGTAAATACCGATCAAATCATACTGAAAGACATCCGCATATTGTTTGTCAACAATGCCCAACACCGAATACTGGATACCGAATCCTGCCAAAAGGAGAGCGGTACATCCGGCAATGCCGATCACCGTCATGATAATGCGGCTTTTATATCTGAAAATATTTCTTACGGATACCTTCTGCAGAAAACTCAGCCTCTTCCAGAAAAAGCTTACCCGTTCAAGGAAGACACGTTTTCCTGTTTTGGGCGACTTTGGTCTCATTAATTCGGCAGGAGGCGAATGCAGTTCTTTCAGACATGCAAAATATGCTGCTGCTCCCGTGCAGAGAATTGCTGCCGCAAAGCACAGCAGTGCGTAATTCCATCGGAAGGCAGGTGTCATATCCGGCAGGATATACATCGTTCGATAAGCATTGTATACGACGGTAGGGATAACCTGAAATCCGATCGAAAGACCGAAGAACGTACCAAGGACACTGGCAGATGTTGCGTAAATGATATATTTCGCGACAATACGCGATTTACTGTACCCAAGTGCTTTCAAAGTCCCGATCTCGGTGCGCTGTTCTTCAACCATGCGGGTCATTGTCGTCAAGCAGACCAGCGCTGCTACAAGCAGGAAGAAAACGGGAAAGACCTGTGATATTTTGTTGATTCTGTTTGCGTCGTCGCCATATCCGGTATAACCCGGATTGTCGCCGCGGTCAAAAAGATACCATTCAGGCGCTTGCAGATCGTTCAGCTGTGTCCATCCGTCATCGATTTCCTGTTGTGAAGCGGCAATTTCGTCCCAGGCATCTGCGAGTTGCTGAAGTCCGTCTTTTTTATTCGTATTGAGTTGCTGCTGTGATGCATCCAATTCATTTTGTGCTGCGACAAGCTGCGCATCTGCTTCTTCCAGTGATGTTTGTGTGGAAATCAGCGTCACCTTTGTTGCGGCAAGCTGCGTCAATCCGTCGTTCAGCTGCGTATACGCGAGATTTAACTGTGACTGTGAAGCGTTCAATGTTACTTGTGTGGTTCCGATATAAGTTTGTATCGTGCTCAGATAACCGTCGAGTTCCGATTTTAAAGCGGTTTTTTCGGGGGTTCCGGGCATTGTGCGTACATAATCTCCCAGAACGGTTTCAAAGTGAATCCCGCTCCCGAGAAGCGTGTCAAAGGAGGCTGAATTCGTTACAAGAGTTGCAACATCCGTCGGTAAATCGGTGCCTGTCGGGATATAGGTGGTTTCAAATGTTGTGATCAGTGAGATTGTCCCTGCAGCAAGCGTATTTAAGTCATCGAGAACCGATTGTGAATCGGTAAGTTGCTGTTGCTGTGCATTCAGCAATGTTTGATTGTTTATCGCATCAGCATAGGCTGTATTGTACTGTGACCAACCGCTGTTCAAATCACTGAGACCCTTATTGTAAGCAGCGAGATTTGCGTCAACCTGCGCTTGTCCGTCATCGATTTGATTTTGCGCTGCATCAATTTGCGCATAGAAATCTTTGGCACCCGTGTAATAATCGGAAATACCGTTATCGAGCTTTTTTTGCGCATCATCCAGTTTCCTGCTTTGCTCATCGTAGATTTCCAGATACCGTTCGGTTTCTCTGGTGTCCGCAATGACCTGCAGATCGCTTCTATCATGATCGACCAGATTCAGATACAAATCGTCATAGAACGCAAGCGTGTCGGTACCCTTCAGTGTCAAATAAACGTCTGTATAAACATCATATTTATAATCGGACTCGGGAATCATGATATAGCTGCGGATCACACCGTTCCCGATGGAGCTGCTTCCCCTCTCAAACGAGATATAGAGCGGAGAATTGACAAATCCGACGATGGTGAATGTTGTTTCGGTCAGCGTTTCACCGATGTCACTGTCAGTAAGGAAAAGCGTGATGGTATCGCCGAGTGTGTAATTGTTGCCCATCAGCGTATCGGCATCGACAACACACTCATTGCTTACTTCGGGATATCGCCCCTCTGTGAGGACGGGACGGTTAATCGTATCTTCGTCATTGACAGTATCCGAATCAATTGAATATGCACGCACGATCACGTTCGATCCGTCAGCGACATTAACGAATGCGTCGACGGTGTATCCGGTATTGACTTGGTTTACATTTGCGTAATCCGCTATCGCTGCAATGTCATTATCGTTGAAACCCATCGTGGATTTTAAATGCAAGTCCATCAGGTTTTGCTCAGAATAATAGGATTGAGCCGCGCCCTTCATGTCGGGCGTCGTTGCTTTTAATCCTGCAAAAAAACCGGTGCCGAGCGCAATGATGGCAAAGATGGAAAGAAATCTGCTTCGCGTGCGCCAGATCTGTCGCAGAAT
>CAYUFL010000008.1:0-430 GCA_964444065.1 uncultured Lachnospiraceae bacterium | reverse complement strand
AAAGTAAGAAGAATGTTTCACAGTATCACCACTCAATCGTTTCAACAGGCGACGGATGCGGGTTGAGAATCATGGAGTCAACCTTGCTGTTCTTCATTTTGATCATACGGTTTGCCATCGGCGCGATTGCCTGATTGTGGGTGATGACCACTACGGTCATGCCATGAATCAAGGAAGTGTCTTGGAGAAGTTTTAATATGGTTTTGCCTGTATTGTAATCAAGCGCTCCCGTCGGCTCATCGCACAGCAGAAGTTTCGGATTTTTTGCCAAAGCGCGTGCGATCGCTACCCTTTGCTGTTCTCCGCCGGAAAGCTGGGCCGGAAAGTTGTTCATGCGGTCTTTCAGACCGACCTGATGGAGTATTTTGCTTGGGCTGATTGCATCCGAACAGATTTGCGTTGCAAGCTCGACATTTTCTTTTGCTGTCAG
>CAYUFL010000007.1:7118-58675 GCA_964444065.1 uncultured Lachnospiraceae bacterium | reverse complement strand
ATGATATTGTTGAGCGCCTGCTCAAATGCTTCCAACGGTTCTTTTCCCGTTTTCTGGTTTACAATGTCAAATGCACCGTACACAATTTTCTGAGCTACACCCTTTTTACCGTCAACCATGATATTGTTCAATAGTTTCGTAACAACCACGCTGTTGTAAATCGGATCAGCCAGTACTTCTCTCTTGGGTACCGGTCCTTTTCTTGGCACTACGCTTCCCTCCTGGTAATAAAAATTTTCATCGGTACTCGACAAAATTTCTTTTGCCGTCTGTGCGCTTATATATTCATATAAGCATATTGCCTGCGCAATATGATGTCACACTTCTTACTTTTTCGGTTTCTTGGCGCCGTATTTGCTTCTTGCCTGCATTCTTTTGGCAACGCCTGTTGTATCCAGTGTTCCGCGGATAACTTTGTAACGTACGCCCGGCAAGTCTTTAACTCTTCCGCCTTTGACCATTACGACACTGTGTTCCTGCAGATTGTGTCCGATTCCGGGAATGTAAGCGGTTACTTCAATTCCGTTCGTCAGTCTTACTCTGGCAATTTTACGCATCGCTGAGTTTGGTTTTTTGGGCGTAGCAGTTCTGACTAGAGTACACACGCCGCGTTTTTGCGGATTTGCTTTAAGCGCGGGAGTTTTTGTCTTGTAGATAACTTCTTCTCTGCCCTTGCGAATGATTTGGTTAATTGTCGGCATTCTTTCCTCCTATGGTTTTTTTATAATAGCCGCAGTCACAGCACCTCTGCTGATCCCGCAGGAATTACCGAGTACTTCCATTGTGGCGACCGTCTGGATTTCAAGTCCTTTTTCTTTGCAGCATGCCCCGACCTGATTTTTCATATAGTCGCTGGCATCCTCTGCCAGAAAAACAATAACTGCCTGTTCGTTCTCCACTGCTTTCAGTGTTTGCTTTGTGCCCACCACAAACGGGTTATCTTTTATTTTGTCCAGTTCAGATCCCATCCGTACGCTCCAAAGTGCTTCATACTTTTTCCACACAAAAATAAACATGCTTCTTCAGCCCATTTATTGTATCATTCCCTCTATTGCGTGTCAATCGAAATATGCTAAAATTCCTTTTATATAAGCGCTTTATGTACGATTATACCTGCATACAATATTTCTTTTACAAGATATATACGTTACCTGGATTCAAGATACTATATCTATGATTAAAAATGGTATTCTTTCTTTTCGATTCATCATAAAACCACTTTATTTTTATCTCTTGCAACGGTGGCATTTCGGCGTTAAAATAAGCACGTGATGATAAAAACACCGTTCCGGTCGGTAGTCCGGACGCGGCAAATGCCGTCAGTAACCTGCCTCCTAAGGTTGTCCGTTCATCATGACAGCAAAACATAGGAGGAACCAATGAATGAGAGCTCAGGCAAATTAACGATTTTCTTTGAAGGTCCGTTCTGGATCGGCGTGATCGAAGAAACAGAATGCAAGTCCTACCGCGCAGCAAAAATTGTATTCGGCGCGGAACCCACTGACGCGCAGGTATACGAATACCTGATAAGTCACTACGGCACGTGGCAATTCAGCAGTACAATGCCTGTGCAACAAAAACAAACAAGATGCCAAAACCCGAAGCGCATGCGCAGACACGCGTCAAAAGAGAACGAAAAACCGTTTGCGGGCACGAAAGCGCAGCAGGCAGTCAAACTGCAGCAGGAAGCAAACGCCGCGCTTCGAAAAAGCCTGCATCGGCAAAACCGTGAACAACAAGCGCAGATGCAGTACGAACTGCGACAAGAAAAGAAAAAACAAAAGCACAGGGGCAGATAATTTTATCTGTCTCTCTGTACTTCATCCGAGGTTTTTATGACAAACAATCATTCTGACATCGTACTCGAACCGATCACCGCAAACAATCGCGCCGCATATTCGCGTTTTGAAGAAGGGTTTGCATCCGTTCTTTCTCCTTTCATGTCCCGTCTGCACCCCAACCGCCATGAAGATTATCAACGGCTTATCGGGCAAGACTTGCTTCGCTGGTTTTATATTCTTGCGGACGGAAAACGCATCGGAAGCATCTGGCTCGAAAAAGATGCCGCAGAAGACAACTCTGTTGTACTTGGTTTGTTCCTGTTTGAAGAAGCTTATCGTGCAAAAGGAATCGGAGAATTCGTCATCAACCGCATTCTTGCCGAACAGAAAGATACACTGAACATTGACGAAGTGATTCTTCGTGTGCGTGTCACGAACCCCCGCGGCATCCGCTGCTATGAGAAATGTGGATTCCGCGAAGTTGCGCGGGGAATCGGGCATACAGGGGTGGTGGGAATCGAGATGAGGAAATGGTTGTAATAATATTTAGGCAAAACATTAAAATAATCAGCCATCCTCTGCGTACAATCTGCCCCAATCTTCTTTTTTAAAATCTTTAACTTTAGGCTGAATGAAATCACTTGTTCGGCATCCGATCCAACCAAAAATATGAATTATATCAAACCGATATCTGAAAAGCCAAAAAGCGACGTACTCGTTTCGGTTGTATCCCGCATCGATGCGATGTATAATAAATAATAATCAATACAAATTATTCATACCTGAAAACTAAAATCAATCGTAACTAAAAAAAGGAGCATTCATTGCAGACTATTACCGTCAATAAGGAATTCGAAGAAATGCGGCTCGACCGCTTTGTCGCAAAAGCCAACAAAGAGCTGACAAAAATTGCCATACAGAAAATGATCCGCACGGGAAACATTAAAATCAACGGGAAAAAAGCAGATGCGGGCACCCATCTGAAGTCAGACGATATCATCACGATTTATTCGGCACCGCAAAAACCAACCCTATCCCCAACAAAGAAAAACCTTCCGCCCGTCGAAGTCGTTTACGAAGACGAATTTTTTCTTGCGGTCAATAAACCCGCAGGGCTGATTACCCATCCCGACGGGAATAAAGAAGATACATTGACCGACCGTATTATTTCGTATCTCTATGAGGATCTCAAACAATATAACGGCATGTTCGTCCCGGGGGTCATCAACCGCCTTGACGTGAATACCTCAGGCATCGTACTTGCGCCGAAAACTCCGCTTTCCGCAAAAGCAATGAATGAGATGATGCAGAAAAACAAATTTACAAAAAAATATCTGGTGCTCGTGAAAGGCAATTTTCAGAAACGTGTCAAAGCCGTTCACTATGCAATTAAAAATACCGAGTTCAATAAAATGGAACTGTACGATACCCCACAGCCGAGAGCGGAAGAAATGATTACGGTCTTTGATCCGCTTGATTCAAACGATAACTATACGCTGCTCAGCGCGCAGCTGATTACAGGAAAGACCCACCAGATCAGAGCGCAGCTCGGAAAACTCGGTTTTCCTGTTGCTGGAGATATGAAATATGGAGATGGACGGATCAATCGCGAACTCAAACAGGAATTCGGATTGTCCCGCCAGTTTCTTCATTGTTATTCCGTCAGCTTCCCCATGTGGACTGATTACAGTAATGTGACGGTGCTGTGCTCGCCGCCAAGTGATCTCGATAATGTCTTAAGAGCGTTGCGCATTGCTTTTCTGCTGTAAAATTTACAATGCTCTTTTTTGTGGTTATCGCCGTGATTGTTTTTGAATTTCAGCGTTTGCATGTTGCAGTTGCACATCAATTCGATGAATTGCGCCAAAAAAATCATGCTATAATCGAATCAGGAGGTACGTTATGAAAAAAATAATTACAGTTATGCTTGCGATTGGGCTGCTGTTCGCCTTTGCCGGATGCAAAGCGCAGTCCGATGCATTCAATGTGGGTACACTGAAAGGTCCCTCGGGTATCGGTATGATCAAAAAGATCTCCGATAACGCAACCGACAATACAATCGGCGATACAACCGTAAACTTCACAATCTCGGGCGCGCCGGACGAGATTGTCGCAAAACTCTTGAGCGGCGAACTTGATGCGGCAGCCGTTCCCATGAATACGGCAGCCATTCTGTATAATAAAACAGACGGCGGATTTGTGATCGCTTCAGTCAACACACTTGGCGTTATTTACGTTGTTGAAAACGGCAGCAGTGTCAATGACATTGCAGACCTGGCAGGAAAGACGATCTATATGGGCGGAAAGGGTTCCACTGCAGACATTGCATTCCGATACACACTCAATCTGTACGGACTGAATCCCGATACCGATGTGACCATCGTTTATACTGCGGAACATGCCGAAGCTGCCGCATACGTCTCTTCTACGCAAGGCGGTATCGCGCTTCTTCCCGAACCATATGTGACAAGCGTTACATTGAAAAATACAAATACGCGGGTCGCACTCGACATAACACAGCTTTATGAATCAAAATCCGACAGTTCGCTGATGATGACTGCTTTTGTTGTCAATAAAGAATTTGCAGACAATTATCCGGGAACGGTCAACGCTTTTTTGAAACAATATTCAGATTCCGTCGATTATGTCAACAGCAGTGTATCGGATGCCGCGGCACTTGTTGCTCAATATGGTATTTTGCCAAGCGCAGAGATCGCTGCGAAAGCAATCCCGAACTGCAATATTATCTTTGAATACGCTGCGGATAAACAAGCGGACATCACCGCACTGCTTAATGTATTTTATAATTACAACCCTTCGTCCGTAGGAGGTTCTGTACCGGGTGATGATTTCTTCTATGAAAAATAAAAAGCTTCTGCAAGCACTCATTTCTGTTGCCTTGCTGATTGCAATTTGGCAGATAACGGCGCAACTTGTCGGAAAACCGGTTTATTATCCGAGTTTTACACAGACAATTTCCGCACTCGCAAACCTCGCGCTCACCGGGTCGTTTTGGGTGACTGTGACTGTTTCGATCTTGCGTGTGATTGGTTCGTTCGCCATTTCGATGCTGTTCGGGATGACGCTTGCAGTGCTGTGCTCGTTGATTTCTTCTGTTACCGGTTTCATAAAAACAATTTCCGGCGTTGCCAAAGCGACGCCGGTTGCTTCCTTTATCATTCTCGCAATGATCTGGTTTCATTCGTCTTTTGTCCCCGTCTTTGTCGGGATTTTAATGATTGCTCCCATCGTTTTTGAAAATACATTGCAGGGCATCGAAAATATCGACAGTCATATCTCTGAAATGAGCAGAGTCTACAAAATCCCTACCGGCGTTTTTATCCGAAAAATAGCCCTTCCCTATACAAAACCGTATCTTTCAGCTGCGGTTTCTTTGTCTTTGGGTATCGGCTTTAAGGCAGTTGTTTCTGCTGAAGTGCTTTGTCAACCGTCAATCGGGATCGGTGCTGCAATTTACGACTCAAAAATCTATCTGGAAACGCCGCAGCTTTTCGCACTCACGCTTACGGTGATTCTGCTGAGCTTCTGTTTCGAAAAAATGATTGGCAATTTCGTTCGCCGGAAAGGTCAGGTTCCTTATTCATGAGCATTGGATTTTCCGGCATCGAAAAAAAATACGGTGACAAAACAGTCGCCGAGGCGTTCACGCTTCTTCTGCCAGAAGGAAAAACGACTTGCTTGATGGGTCCTTCCGGTTGCGGGAAAACGACTTTATTGAATATTTTCGCAGGACTGAGCGATATATCGAAAGGCGAACTGATCGGCAAGAACGATCGCAGAATTTCGTATATCTTTCAAGAACCGCGCCTGATTCCTTTTATGAGTGTCAAAGAAAATATTGCGCTTGTCATGAGCCAACCCGATTCCGAAAAAGTAACAAAACTGCTTACGCAATTGGAACTGAACGACAGCGGCGATCTCTATCCTTCGGAATTAAGCGGGGGCATGCAGCAGCGCGTTTCTGTGGCACGTGCGCTTGCGTATGCACCCGATATTATTCTGGCAGATGAACCCGCAAACGGGCTCGACATTGTACTCAAGGACACGCTGTATCGGGTACTTCAATCATACTGCAAGGACAATACAGCAACAATGTTAATGGTCACGCACGATCCGATAGACTGCGTCCGTTACGCTGACGAAGCCATTGTACTGTGCGGACCTCCGCTTAAAATTATGCTGGAAAGTTCCGTATTTCAAACGGAAAAAGAAGCACAAATTCAGCAAATTACTGCTGTTCTGGAACAATGCACGCAAAAGAATCAGCCTCATTGAAAGGAGTGAAATCACCATGCATCGACACACCTTTCCTTCCCCGATCGGCTCACTCACATTGTATGAGCAAAACAATGCCATTGTAAAATTAGTGTTTGAGGATGAGCCAATAACACTTCCTGCGAAAGATTCAGAAACCGATCTGCTGAATAAGGCTGCAAAACAACTAAACGAATATTTTGCCGGAGTAAGAACTGTGTTTGATCTGCAGCTCAATCCGAACGGCACTGAATTTCAGAAGTCTGTCTGGAGCACTTTAGCCAATATTCCCTATGCGCAAACAAAGACATATGGTGACATTGCCCGGGAAGTCATGAATCCGAATGCGTCACGCGCAGTCGGCAATGCAAACAACCGCAACCCGATCCCGATCATCATTCCCTGTCATCGCGTCATAGGCGCATCGGGAGATCTTGTCGGATATGGCGGAGGACTTGAACGCAAGCAATATTTGCTTCATCTTGAACATAGAATCAGCGAAAAAAACAAGTGAGGCAAATATGGAAATATTTTCTTACGGATCAAAGGAAATGGCGTATCTGTCTGAAAAAGATGAAAGAATGGTAACACTGATCAATCACTACGGATTCCTTGAGCGCACAATCAACCCGGATTTATTCTCATGTCTGGTTGAAAGTATCGTTGCGCAGCAGATTTCGGGCAAAGCGGCCGATACAATTTATGCTAAAGTACAGAAGACAGTTAAGCGCATCGACCCTCGACATGTTCTGGATGCGGACGAACAGATGTTACGCGCCTGCGGACTCTCTGCAAGAAAAATATCCTATTTAAAATCGGCTGCCAATTTTTTTCTGCGAAAAGATTGTTGCAAGAAAAATATTATGGCTTTGACAAACGAGGATCTGATTGCCCTGCTGACGCAGATCAAGGGCGTCGGCATATGGACGGCGGAAATGCTGATGATCTTTTCTCTTGCAAAACCCGACATTCTCAGTTATCATGATTTCGGTATCAGAAAGTCTCTGTCGGCTTTGTATGCGCTGACATCCCTTACTAAAACAGACTTTGAAATCTATAAAAAACGGTTTCATCCCTACGCAAGCATCGCCTCCTTCTATCTTTGGCAGTATGCCAATGATAATTGTGTGTTAAAATAATGCCAATGAAAAACAAATATTCTCTCAAATTTTTTTTCATCCGATAAAATATTTGTAATACAACTCAAATCGTATGATCCGCTTTATCTCGGGCAGAACCGCTCTTTTAATATTTTTTTTCGTCAAAACTCTGCAGAAATCGCAAGGTATGTGGTAAACTGTCTGTTGTAACAAAGGTGTAACATTGTTGCAACAAGTTACGGAGGGAATTACGTGGAACTTAATTTCAAATTACAGCGAAACGAAGAACTTCGATTACAAAAGCTCGTCAATAAAATGACACGCCGTCACAATCGACATCACATTGTCGAAGACATGATCGAAGTCCGCAAAGCAAAGAAAATTGCTGTAAACGAGAAAAATAAATATTATAACTACCAGAAAGTGCCTGCAAAAAGATCAAATCTGGCCAAATGGTATGCAAGCAGCACACTCAAGAAAAAAACGGATCGGATGATTCACCGATTCAAAACAAAAGTATTTTCTTATGAGTCTATTTATCTTTATGCATGGCACACGATTCTGGATGCTGTCGATTATGTCAGGGAACGTAAAAAGTTTTATATCTCAGTCGCAGTTGTCCTGTGCGCAATCGGGGTCGGAAGTATCGCCTACAACTTTCTTTTCGGCTATCAGATCATATTCAACGGCTACTCCATCGGCGTTGTGGACAGTCTTTCCACATTCAACAGTGCGATGGATGATGTCAATGCAAATCTGACATCATGGTACGGAAACGGCAATTTATACTATGAACAGTCAATCACAGTGAAGAATGTCTTCATTGGCTTCAATCGCAGCAATGTGCTCGATAAAAATTCCTGCGAAGCCGCAATCTACGGATGCGATTTCCCATTATTCGTCGCCGGCGGAGTCGTAGAAATCGATGGTGTCGAAACAGTTCGCCTTGCGTCTGTGGATGAAGCACGGCAGGCAGTCGACGAGTTGCTTTCCTCTTATATCGGCACCAATACCGATAATGAAGAAATTATGCAGTCTCAGGTTGTGCAAAATATCACGGTTGATAAAAAAATTATTCAGATGGGAACCGAAAAATCGGTCGATCAGGCTGTGGACTATCTGAAATCGTTGTCTGCCACCACTTCGGAAACAGACACTGGCGGTCAGGATAATTCGATCAACAGCATTCTGACATCGAATAATAACAATCAAGGATTGATCACTGCCCTCAATTTTCGCTCTTCAGAATTCAGTGTAGGCAACACTACCGCCAAGCCTGCGCTCACGATCGTCACGGTAAAAGAAGTCGCATATGCCGACAGTATCCCATTCGGCGTAACTTATCAGGACGACCCGACACAATATTACGGTGCGGAATCTATTGTCAGCGAGGGCGCAAACGGGACAAAAAATGTCTCTGCAGTTATCACTTACACAAATGGAGTCGAAACATCCCGTCAGATACTCAGCGAAACAGTCACCCTCGAACCGGTCAATCAAGTGATTGCGCAAGGAACAATGCCGTTGCCGCCGGCAGTGAGTACAGGAACATTCCTGATACCCACAAGCGGAAACATCAGTGAAATATTCGGAGACAGCTCGCACGCAGGCGGATGTGCCGTTGATATTACGAATTCTTCCGGAACAAATATCTACTCGTCCGATTCCGGAATTGTCATTAAAGCAAGCTATTACGGCACTTACGGCAACTGCATCATGATTGATCACGGCAATGGTTATTCTACGTTGTACGCCCACTTAAGCGGTTACAATGTAGCGGTTGGGCAGCAGGTATCCCAAGGTCAAATCATCGGTTACATGGGCAGCACCGGTTATTCAACAGGAACGCATCTGCATTTTGAAATACGCTACGATAATGCACGTCAGCCTATTCTAAATTACTTCAGTTACTTTGCAGTGGGGGTCAATGTCAAAGCTTTAAATTAAGAAGCATAAGTCCTAAATACCCGGCATTTGCAGATCGCTTTTCATTTCGTTACATCATTCAATCGACGCAACAAAAAAGACATGTTACTTGCGAATGGCAACTAACATGTCTTTATTTGCAAATTTTACTGCACAGATTATCCATCCACTAATTTGCCCGATCTGCTCAGTATAAAAATGAGCAGACAGTATCACAAGGTTTTTGATTTCGGCTGCTTTTATCAATATAGTCTTACGATATCCTTTTGTTTTTACTGTACTAATCAGCTTATGTACGGTCTTCAATGTTACCGCACCGAATAAAAAAGACGTGTACCAATCAGCAGGCAAACATAGTGTGCCGATACTTCAACCTTATCCCCCTCACCACCCGCAGACATCCTAAACAACAACACTTTTTATTCCTTTTTTCTCTCAAATAAAAATCCCCCAACGTCATCGCAATATCAAATATTGTCAGACTTGAGGGTTCGTTCAATTGCAGAATTCGCGTTCCTTAATAATGCGAAATTTTTTCGATATATTACACCTGATGTAACGTACTGACAATCAGTTTCATCTCTGCGAACAACTTCTCGTCAGAGCTCTCAGGTGCCCATGCCATCACAAGCAGATAGCAATCTTCGTAAGAAATACCATAAACAAAATTTCGGTATTGTACATCTTCAAACTGCAACACTCCGGTTAATTCATATGCATCATGATGGTCGATCAGCAGCTTCTCGCTTGATATCAACTGATAATCCTGATAAAGTTTATGCATATAATCCAGCAGATAACGATAAAAAGTCTCAGCATTCTCGTAATTGCGCTTTTCATAAGGAATTGCAACGATATATGCATCATGATCCTTGTTTCCGGATTGGATGACAGCGTCTGCATTCAGTCCGTTGATAAACTCCCAATCATCCGACAGATGTAAATGGTAATGATTTTTCTTTCCTTCTTTGATACGCGATTGATCGCGCCATGCGTAAAGCAATCCGGCACCGACAGTCAGCACCGAAAGGAACAAAAATGATTTCAGAAAGCTTTTCATCCATTTTGCCATTGCAGATATATCCCCTATTCCAAAATATGAACGATTTCTTTTGCTTCATCATATCATTTTATTGAAACGATTTCAATTCTTTCCTTCTTCACGAAAACAGACAGCAATGTAAAACCACTGTCTATCTCGCAAACCTACACTATTTTATGATATTGATATAACACACATACTCAATCTTTGCGGTTGAAAATTCTCATTGCATTCAATGTTGCAATCAAAGCAGTACCGACATCCGCAAATACCGCTTCTCCCATGGTTGCGATTCCGAGCGCGCCCAAGCCGAGGAAGAAAACTTTCACACCCAATACAAACACGATGTTTTGAAAAATGATCCTGCGTGTGTATTTGGCGATCCTCACCGCTTTTGCCACTTCTGACAGGCTGTCTGTCATAACAACTATGTCTGCCGCCTCAATTGCCGCATCGCTTCCCAATGCACCCATGGCAATTCCGACATCTGCCATTGCGAGCACAGGCGCATCATTGATACCATCTCCGGCATACATAATTGTTCCTTGGGAAAAAATTTCGCTGTAAGCTTTCACTTTCTGATCAGGGAGAAGATTTGCCTTCACTTCATCGATACCAATCTGGTCTGCGATGTGTTTTGCGGCTTCCAGACGATCTCCTGTAAGCATTACCGTTTTCTCGACACCGATCCTATGCAGCATTCTGATGGCGTCTGCGGTATCTGCCTTCAGTACATCTGCCAGAATACAATATCCAACAGCCTTGCCTTCCAGAGTTAGGTACACTGCGGTTCTCCCGAGTGTATTCACAATATCCTTTGTTCCTGTGAACTCAGCCGTACCTGCTTTGAATCCATTTCCCCGGTAGATCAGACTCACACCCTTGCCGGCATATTCCTTGTATTCGGAAATATCCTTTTCATCAACGTTTCCCTTATAATGCTCACGGATTGACTTTGCAATCGGATGATTGGAATAATGTTCCGCAGCCGCAAAGCATTCTTCAATCGGAATATCAATTGCAACATTTGCATACATTTCCTGCACCGCAAAACTTCCTTGTGTCAGAGTTCCCGTCTTGTCAAATACCGCTACTTTTACTTTGGCAAGCGTTTCCAGGAAGTTGGCACCTTTAATCAAAATCCCCTGTTTGGAGGCCGCGCCGATTCCTGCGAAATAGCCGAGCGGTATGCTGAGTACCAATGCACAAGGGCAGGAAATCACCAGAAATATCAGCCCCCGATTGATCCACTGCGCAAATGTTCCGTATCCCAAGATAGGAGGAATGACACTGAGCAAAACCGCACCGATCACGACGGCAGGCGTATAATAAGCAGCAAATTTTGTAATAAATTTTTCCGTTTTTGACTTATTCTGCGATGCTTCTTTTGTCAGATAAATGATTTTTGCGATCATACTGTCTTCATATTTTTTTACCGCTCTTACGGTGATCGGACCATCGGTTACAACGTAACCGGCATACACTTCATCTTCCGAGGAAATGTACCGCAGCACGGGTTCTCCGGTAACGGATTTCGTATCAGCATAGGCGGAACCGGAAACAACAATCGAATCAACCGGAATCTGCTCGCCGGATTTCACAAGCAGCAAGTCTCCGATCTGCACATTTTCACATGGGACTTTTTCGGTACTTTCATCGCATACAAGATTCGCATACGGGATTTTCAGTTTCAAAAGTTGATTGATAGAACGAATACTTTTGTTCTGTGCATACTCGCTCAATTCTTCCCCGATACGATAAAACAACATCACCGCAACGCCTTCGGTATATTGACCAAGAAACATCGCACCGATTGTTGCAACCGACATCAGAAAATTCTCGTCAAACACTTTTCCTTTTGCGATATTTCTTGCAGATTTCAACAGAATTTCTCCGCCGATAATCAGATAGGCAAGCAGATAGGCTCCAATAAGCACATAAGAATATGCCACCGAACTGCTTGTTTTTTCAATAATAAACCCAACAACAAATAATAGAATCCCAAGAATTGACACCAAGTTCTTTTTTTGTTTCGTAAATGAACTTCCAACCTGTTCTTTGACTTCCCCTGACGGTTTCAGCTCCTGAGGGTCAATCACACAGACTTCCGGCTCATAATAATGTACTATCGACTCGATTTTTTTCTGAATCTCTTCTTTATTCGTATCAGCACGCAACTCGACATTAAGCTTATTCGTAATTGCGTTGTAATCGGCACAGCTCACTTGGGGCAGTTTTTTAATTTCCTGCTGTATTTTCACACTGCATGTCGGACAGCTCAGTCCGTCCAAAATCAATTCCATATCTGTCCTCCTATTTATGTCGGATATGTTCCAGCCCGATCGTAAAGATATCTTTCACATGGGTATCGTCCAGAGAATAAATGACGTTCTTTCCGTCTCTTCGGAATTTCACGATATCATTTTGTTTCAATATGCTGAGCTGATGTGATACCGCGGACTGGGAAGCCCCCACCCTCTCGGCAAGATGGTTGACACAAAGCTCGGATTCACACAAAGCCTGAATAATTTTCATTCTGCCCGTATCACCAAGCACAGAAAAAAACAGTGCCGTCTTTTGCAGAATATATTCATCATCTTTTTTGTTCATCTTCCACCTCTGTTAATTGATCATATTATCATATGTATATATGTTCATATGTATTATAACATTTTTTTTACTGTTGTCAATTTAATTTCGCATAAACTTACTAAATATATTCTAAACATAATCAGTCTCGGTTTTCCTGATCCATCAACCTTTGAACTCACGGAATTATGGCGGGTTCAAAAATGAGTGGACTGTAAGAATACTGTATTATGAGGATCAATCAAATAAAAAAAGCAGCAAACTATACTGCTTTCTTATGAAATCTTGATTCATTTTATAACGAATACCGAAAATTTATTCAAACAATTCCATCGCTTTTTCAGCAATTCGTTTGCCGAATAATACAAACAGATCTTTCTTTTCGTCCAATGTATCGGAAACCGCGACCGGTCCAAGGTGGATAATCGGTTGTCCGCATCCGTTCCCTGAAGAGTAAGCAAGCATGCCTTTCACCAAAAGATGCGTCAAAATATCTGACAGTGCAATATCGCCGCCGCCGTACACATAGTTTTCGGTTGCAAACGCAGCTCCTATTTTCCCTGCCAGTTTACAGCTTCTGTATGTATCAAAAAATTGTTTCATTTGCCAACACATATTCGCCGAATAAGTCGGGGTGCCGAATATAACGGCTTTGCTGTCGTTGATAAATGCATCGTCAATGTTCTCGGAATTTGCAATATTCATCAGCTTCACTTCGATTTCCCCCAAAGACGAAATCCCTTCTTTGATAAACTCAGCAGCTTTTTCCGTGTTTCCGGAAGCACTGAAATATAAGATTGATATTTTCATACTTTCCTCCGTTACCTTATGAAAAGGTTTTCTTAATTCAAATGATAGCATTGCGTCGCTGCAAGGTCAACGTACTTACATCTCTTTCTTCAAATATAGTAAAAGAGACCGTCCCTTCAGGGACAGCCTCATGTCTGTTACTTGATTTGAATGGATTTCGGCGCAATCGCTTTTTCGGCCATTTTCGGCAAATGCAATTCCAGCACACCGTCATCGTATTTTGCCTCGATCCGATCAGCGTTGACATCCGAAATATCAAAACTGCGCTCATAGGATCCGTAACGGCGTTCTTTGCGGATATAATTTTCTTTCTTTTCTTCTTTTTCTTCCTTGTGTTCCGCATGCACGGTCAGGTAATTGTCTTTGATGTCGATATGGATTTCCTCTTTTTTGAATCCTGGAAGTTCCGCCTGGATCAAATACCGATCCCCTTTGTCGATGATGTCGGTTTTCATATGGGACAACTCTTTCATATCCCAGCTGCCGAAGAAATTCTTGTCCAAATTGTCCATGTAGTTCCAAAGATTGTTTGTTCGTTTATCAAACGGTGCCAAGTCAAACATAATAAACCTCCTTTAAATGATTATTATGATTGTTTTTCGGATGACCCAATCAGATCCTCATCCTGACCGCCCTCTTTCCGTTGTTCTTGTAACCACATTATAGATCAACTCTTCCAATATTTCAATAATATACTCGAACTGTTCGATTATATTTTCATTAATTTTGATTTGCTCATCGGCAGAAAAATCAGGAAAGTCACAGCGCTGTTGATTCCGGCTTTCAGCAGATTGAACGGGATGATTACCGGAAGTATCAATTCAGCGACAGCCGAAACCGGATATCCGAGAAAGTACGGCGTCACGATTAAATTTGCGGGAATCATTATCAGCGTCATTGCCAAAGTTCCGCAGATCAAGCCGATCAGAAGCGACGCGGTAGTTTTTTTGTTTCTGTAAATCATCGATGCAGTGAGCATAAACGCGCTTGTGGCAATGAAGTGCATCAGGATACCATAAATTCCGCTGGCGGCACTTACCGTAATACCCTGTATGACTGCCGACACCAAAACGATAGCCATCCCTGCGCCGGGTCCCAGCAAAAATCCTCCGATCAGAATCGGCACATCCATTGCGTCATATTCCAAATAGGGTACCAACAGCGGGAAATGCAGGAACGGAACGTACAGAAGAATAATGGAAATCGCTGTTAAAAGTGCGAGCAGAACCAGTTTTTGGGTTTTGTTTTTTTTCATGTTTTCACCTCAAATAAAAAAATGTTGTCTCTTCAAGAACAACAATTAAACGAAAACATACTATCATTTTTAGTATATCCTCTTTCATCCGGACTATAACCGTCGGTACCGGAGTTACACCGGTTCTGCTTTCGCTGGCGGACTGTAACCGCCGATAGGGAATTTCACCCTGCCCTGAAGATTATCTTCATTATAGCACAAAAATGAAAAAGGTCAATTTTTTTGAATAATTTTTTTGCTGTGTATCCTAATTCGAAATTCATCCACAAAAGATAATCTTCAAACACCCCGCTGCAGATCATTCCAGTAGACCTTTAAGCCACTGTATGAAAAAAGCCGATTCACAACTAAATCGGCTTCTCTCATACAATTGATATTACGATCTATTTCAGTGCATCCAGTCCGGATTCTCCTGTGCGGATACGTACTGCGTTTTCAATATCGGAAATAAATATTTTTCCGTCACCGACTTCACCGGTTCTTGCTTTTTCGCAAATCATGTCGATCAGAGGATCAACCTGTTCATCAGGTACTACGATTTCAAGTTTCAGTTTCGGCAGAAAATTGAAATCGACTTCGACGCCTCGTACATATTCCTTCCAACCTTTTTGACTGCCGCACCCGACAATTTGGCTGATACTCAACCCGTTTATATCAAATGTTTTAAGAAGCTCTTTAATATCTTCCAACTTCTCAGGTCTGATATATGCTTCCAGTTTTTTCATATTCGACTCACCTTTCCTAGTTCATACGATTCTTCAATCATGCTATTGCTAATGTTAATTATCCATACCGTTAAATGCCGGATATGCGGATTCGCCGTGTTCGGAAATATCAAGTCCGATGCTTTCATCTTTTGCACTGACTCTGATATTTTTTGTAATCAGTTTGGCAATTCCAATGGCAACCAACGTGCCGACAATTGCAATCAGAATCGTAATACCGACTGCTTCCAGTTGCTTAAGGAATAAGGTCCATTCACCGTATACCAGCCCGTCCCATTTTACCGCAGAATTCAACGATGTCTGCGCAAACAGCCCTGTTGCGATACTGCCCCAGATGCCGCCGATACCATGACAACCGAATGCATCGAGTGCATCATCATAGCCAAATTTCGGCTTTAAGAATGTAATTGCAAAATAGCAGATGGGACTGACCAGTCCCCCGATAATGATGGATGCCCAAATCGGCACAAACCCCGCTCCGGGCGTAATCGCGACCAGCCCGACAACCAGTCCGGTGCATGCCCCGACAAGCGTTGGTTTTCCGCTGTGAATCTTTTCGATCAACATCCATGAAAGAAGTGCTGATGCCGCTGCCGTATTTGTTGCCATAAAAGCACGTACAGCTACATCATTTGCCGCACCCGCACTGCCGGCATTAAATCCAAACCATCCGAACCACAAAAGAGCTGCACCAAGCAAAACAAAAGGAACATTATGCGGGTGATAAGATGCCTTTTCTATGTTTCTGCGTTTACCGAGAATCATCGCCAACACTAACGCGCTGACCCCGGAACTGATATGGACAACATTTCCGCCGGCAAAATCGATCGAACCGAGCTGTTGCAGCAAGCCGCCTCCCCATACCATGTGCGCAAGCGGATAATATACCAAAAGAGACCAAAACGCAATGAAAATGAACAAAGAAGAAAATTTCATTCGTTCCGCAACGCCGCCGGTAATCAATGCCGGGGTGATAATCGCGAACATCATCTGAAAGATTGCAAAACAAAGATTCGGAATCGTCGCAGCATAGATTCCGGGTTCAGATCCAACCCCGTTCAAAGCAAACCACTGCAGGTTGCCGATGATTCCGCCGATATCGCCACTGAAAGAGAGTGAATAACCAACGAGAACCCATAAAACCGACGCCAACCCCATAATAAAGATCGACGAGATCATGGTATTGATAATATTTTTTCTTTTAACAAGTCCACCGTAAAAAAATGCCAACCCCGGTGTCATTAACAGCACCAACGCAGACGAAATAAGCATCCAGGAAATGTCCCCGGAATTCAATGCAGCCATATTCTGTTCCTCCTGATTCAATACAACAAAATATCAATTTTAAGCAAAAAAACCAAAGACTGAAATAAACAGTCTTTGGCTCCATTGCCATGTTCTATAATGAAATGATATTATCATAACATGAAAATTCTGTCAACACAAAAAAGTAACATATATCTGCTTTTTCGTTGCGATCTTTATACGGGGTGGTGTGGGTTATTTGCCACAATACCAATCGCTTTTACGATTGCAAATGCCACATCACTTTTAATTTGATCCGATAAAATCGCATAACGGGTATGCACATCCCCTTCGAGACTGACAACATATTTCGGCTCCATATTATTGAGCGCATATGCCCATACATCTGCTCTGCAATAATCGCATTTGCAGATATTTGCAGTCTCCATCATTTCATCCAGTTTGTAATCAATAATATCTTCCAGTAAATTTTTTGGAACAATTTTTTCTCCCAAAGCTACACCTCCATGAAAGCAATCGCATAACCCTTTGCACTTCATCCAATGCTGATTAGGTTACCCGTTGAGATAAATCTAAGAATAGTTTTTTACCACAATACCATGTAGACACCGTCACTGCGCTTTTCACCTTTACAAAGCTCCAAATGCCGCAATACAGTGAGGGCAATGTCCACTTCCTCACTCAACATATCGAACTGTTCCGTGATTTGTTTAACGGTTGCGCCTTTATTTATTTCAATAAAATCATAAATTTTCTTTTGCTGCGGGGTCAACCCATCCGTTCCGGACTGTCCTGCCGATTTCCTTGCCGTTACAGCCGAACGAACCGCAATCGGATCACATTTGCGCAGCGTACGCTGCATAGAGAGCATAATAGAGCAATCGTCGCAATACACCTTCCCGTCAATCATGTATACATCATCATCGGAAATTTCTGCGTCGCATTTCACACATTTTTGCATGCCTGTCTCCTTCATCTGTCTTTGATCACTAAAAATGCTATTCCACATCCCACATCACATAACATATACCGTCTTCGTCATTGGCAGTTTTGCACATATGCTTGGACTTCAATACGGAAATTGCCTCATCCATTTCCGCCTCACTGTCTGCAAACTGTTTCACCAGCGTTTCTTTTTTTACCGTCTTTTTGTCCTTCAGATAAGCGAGGATTTCCTGCTGCCGTTTCGTCAGTTCATCCGATGGAGCACCTTTCGCGTATTTCAGACCTGCCACATTGTCACATGGCGTTACCGTACGCTGCATGGATAACATAATCGAACAATCATCGCACAATACTTCACCGTTCACCAACGTTACTTCATCATCTGGCGTATTGGCACCGCATTTTGAACAAATTTGCATTATTGAATCCTCCTTCGTTAATATAATATTATTATAGCATGCTACAGCGCACTGTTCAATTTATTTAACAAAAAAGAATGCTCAAGACAACGCCAATCTGCATTTAAGGCAAATAATCCATATCCGCTTTTCTTGCCTGCGTGTGTTGGATTTTTCGCGGGATACGATACAGTTTTCCGTCCTTTCGAAACAGCGCCCCTGTTTGCTTGAAATAGAACATCACACGTGCATCCCTACATTGCTCTTGCAAATCAGTGATCCATTCGTAGTCACATACTCTTGCTTCATTGCCGGATTCTCCGCCCGCTATCACATATTCGATTTTATCTGAATTAAGATACGATTTCAACTCCATTTTTTCGAGGAGCGGCTCACACACGATTCCCCGATGCAGAATCGGTACATCCAGAAAGATGGGAAGTCTAAAATCGGCACGATCCTGATTCTCCACCGTGCATCCGATTGTGACATTTTCATAGCCGTGTCCCCAGTCGCTGGGAAGACATTGCGAGAAGCGATGAATCCGTTTGGTGATAATCAAAAAGTTCAGATCAGAGCGGAGTCGTATCATCCGCCAGGCGTCCTCCCTCCATTCATCTGCGTCCTCAAGAAAGAAGTCGGATGTGCCGCACACAAATACATCGGAATATAACGGGATTTTGTATGAGCCGTCTTTGCTTCTTCTCAGCGGGAGCTTGTAGTTTCCGGTTTTTTTTACGACAGAGGCATTTCGCTCATATCTGGCATCCATACGGTAAACATAGCAATTTTGGCATCCCTGGCTGATTTTATGGCACCCGTGCCAAAGATTCCAATTGTACATGCGCAGATTGATCCGATCCATTGTTTACTCACTCGCCTCATTGATACGATACACCATGTTTCGATGCGGATCAATTTCCACAACTGAACCCTCGGGAAAAGCGTCAATTTCATTCAGTGCAATAATAGCCGGAATATCTGCTTTAATTGCCGCAACAGCGCAGGGACTGCTCAGCCCTTTTTCTGTCGTGATGAGTCCTGCCGCAAGATGCATCTGTTCTGCGATACGATCATTCATGCAGTCAAGCGCAACGATTTCTCCTTCATTGAGCGTAACCGATCCGCAGTCGCGTACAATACGCAAGATCCCTTTCGCCCGTTTTTTTCCGATTCCTTTTCCCCTCAACACATAGTGCCCCACGGTTTCAACCCGAATCATGTTTGTAGTACCCTTTATGTTAATCGGAAGCCCTGCGGTAATCACGACCAAATCGCCCTCATTGACATACCTGCGTTCCATTGCAATCACCAGACTGTCATGCAGCAACTGTTCAAAATTGGAACAATTTTCGAGTAAAATAGATTCCACGCCCCAACTCAGACCCAGCTGGCGCTGCACCTGCTGTTTGTCCATAACCGCTATGATACGTGCATCCGGACGGAACTTACAGATTGTCCTTGCCGTATATCCCGAGGAAGTCGGCGTGAAAATTGCTCTGGCTTTCAATGCTTCGGCAGCAGCACATGAAGTGTATCCGATCGTATTGGTAACGGTAAGCTCGCCCTTAAATTTCCGATTAAAGTGAGCATACGTCTCCAAACTGCTTTCTGCCATCACTGCAATACGCACCATTGTTGCAACTGCTTCGGCAGGATATTTTCCCGCAGCAGTTTCGCCGGAAAGCATCACAGCATCCGTTCCGTCAAAGATTGCATTCGCAACATCTCCCACTTCCGCTCTCGTCGGTCTTGGATTACGGATCATGCTGTCAAGCATTTGCGTGGCCGTGATCACGGGTTTACCGGCAGCATTACACTTCCGGATAATGCTTTTTTGTACGATCGGCACTTCTTCTGCAGGAATTTCCACACCAAGATCGCCCCGCGCAACCATAATCCCGTCACTGACGTCGATGATTGAGTCAATATTGTTGACTCCCTCTCTGTTTTCTATTTTAGAAATAATTTTGATGTTTGTTCCACCGTTTTCTTCCAGCACACTGCGCATTTTCAGCACATCATCGGTGTTTCTGACAAAAGATGCTGCAATAAAATCCATGTCATATTCGATCGCGAATTTCAGATCGCTGACATCTTTATCTGTCAGTGAAGGTAACTGTATTTTCGTATCCGGGATATTCAGACTTTTATTGTTCTTTAATTCGCCGCCGTTTTGTACGATACAACGGATTTCATTTGCCGCAATTGATTGTACAGACAGCTGTATCAATCCGTCATCAATCAGAATGATAGTCCCGAGAGCAATTTCACCGCACAAATTCGGATAAGTCACGGAAACCATATTGTCATCTCCGATCACATCATCGCATCGCAGCGAAAACGAATCTCCCTGTTTTAACAATGCGCTTCCGGTACCAAACTGCTTGATTCTGATTTCGGGTCCCTTTGTGTCAAGCATCAGTGCGACCGGCTTATGATGCTTTTCGCGCAGAGACTTCACCGCTTCAATACGCTTCTGATGTTCTTCGTGTGTTCCGTGTGAAAAATTAAGACGGGCAACATCCATGCCCTCGATCATAATCTGTTCCAACACTTTCACATCGTCCGTTGCCGGACCTAATGTGCAGACTACTTTTGTTCGCTTCATTTGTCTGATTCCTCCTTCGCACGAATTCTTATATCGACAATTCCATTGCCACACGATAGACTTCTTTGTTAAATTGATACGGCATCGCAAGCGCTTCATCAATATCAAAATCGACATAATGATTATCGCGGATACCGATGACGCGATTTGTCTTACCCTGCATCAATACTTCCACTGCCATCGATCCCATTCTGCTGGCAAGCACGCGGTCGAATGCCGACGGACTGCCGCCGCGCTGAATGTACCCAAGCGTAGTGGTACGCGTAATGATTTGCGATTTTTCTTCGATTTCCGCACAGAATGTTTTGATATCTCCCGCGCCTTCAGCAAAGACTATAATACTGTGCAGTTTGCCGCGATCTTTTCCGGCAAGCATTTTTTTACAGATTTCATCCGTATTGTAAGGCATCTCCGGCACGACGATCGACTCCGCACCGCCGGCAAGACCTGCGTACAATGCAATGTTACCGGAGTTCCTTCCCATCACCTGTACCACATTGACACGGTTATGAGAAGTCGTCGTATCGCGGATCTTTGAAATCGCTTCAATGGCAGTATTCACTGCTGTATCAAAACCGATGGTATAATCCGTGCAGGGAATGTCGTTGTCAATCGTTCCGGGCAACCCCACAACATTGATGCCTTTCTTTGCCAGTTCTTTCGCTCCGCGGTAAGAGCCGTCTCCTCCAATGATTACAAGCCCTTCGATGTTGTATTTCTTCAGGTTCTCGGCAGAAATCGTCAACCCTTCTTCTGTTTTGAATTTTTCGCTGCGCGCGGTATAGAGCATTGTTCCTCCGCGCTGAATAATATCCGCAACAGAATATACACTCATCGGAAAAATCATGTCTTCAATCAAGCCGTTATACCCATGATTAACCCCGAAAATATTTAATTTATGATAAATTGAGGTACGGACAACGGCTCTGACTGCCGCATTCATTCCGGGTGAATCCCCGCCGCTTGTCAAAACTGCAATGTTCTTCATAATACCCTCCGGTTGTTTTCAGTTCTTTTCCTACATTATATCAAACAAATTCCGTTCCTGTTTCAAAAGTAAACATACTTTATAGAAAATTAACCTTAATCAAAGCGCAACTTCATTTGCACGCATGTACGGGTGATCAATGAAGCATATGCACTTGATAAGTAATGCAAACCCATTCATGTTATTCATGTCAGCAGAGAACAGATATTGGTTGTTCTCAAAACTCGTGTCGCTGTGAAAGTATTTATATATCTGCCGGTGCTCGCTTCATAAACAGTATTTATTTTGCATTCTCAAATGCCACAAAGAAATGGAA
Source organism: uncultured Lachnospiraceae bacterium (assembly GCA_964444065.1). GTDB lineage: Bacteria > Bacillota > Clostridia > Eubacteriales > Anaerofustaceae > JBGMEA01. The sequence continues at coordinate 36,648 of CAYUFL010000007.1, read as the reverse complement.
AGCATACTTGACATTTAATAAAGCATGAACTATAATAATGGAAAGCTAACTTTCCAAATGAGGATAACCATGAAAAACAATGTTGAGCTGCTTCGCAAACAAAGGAATCTCACACAAGAAACATTTGCAGATATGCTGGAAGTTTCCAGACAGACCATCGGCTCCATCGAAAACGGACGCTACAATCCATCCATTTTGCTTGCGTTTAAAATCGCGCAGGTTTTTGAACTGCCGATTGAAGAAATATTTATTTATGAAGGAGATCAAAAATGAACAGAAAACCGATTGTCAACGTTATAATGATCTTGTGCGGTGCGGCACTTTTAATACTTGCAATATTTGTTTTCGGTGATGATTCCGTCAAACAGATCGCGGGATTATGTTATGGATTCGGTGCAATGAGCGCAGCCCTCGGCATCGGCGGCTTCCTTGACCGCAAGCTTGTATCGAGTGTCGAAACCGAAGAACTGAAAAAACGCAAAGAGATTGAAATCCAAGATGAGCGCAATACCCGCATTCGGGAAAAAGTCGGAGCAACGACAAACCGCATTATGTTTTATCTTTTGAACATCGTCATTCTTGCCTGCGGCATTCTCGGCGAAAGTATCACCGTTATTCTCCTGCTGGTCGGACTGGTAGTTATTCATCTGGTTTTGTTGGTCGTTCTGAACAACCGTTATTCGAAAATTATGTAATCAACAACGGCATAGAATCATTGAATGGAGGTGTGCAAAATGAAAGAAATTTATACCCGCAGAAGTATGCGGAAATTTACAGGAGAGCCTATTTCGGAGGATCTGGTTTATAAGGTGATCAAAGCAGGTATGAATGCCCCCTCAGGCAAAAACCTTCAACCCTGGCATTTTTATATCCTGAAAAATAAAGAGCTGATTCATCGCATCGTCGCAGAAAGCAACGTTCGTAAGCCGCTTGAAGCAGCAGGATTCGGCATCATGATCTGCGGTGACCTTTCGATTGCGGATAACCCTTATTACCAATTCATTAACTGTGCGGCAGCAACGCAAAATATGCTGTTGGAGGCAGAGTCGCTCGGACTCTCCGCATGCTGGCTTGGCATCGCGCCGCGTCTCGACGACTGCGAACGTATGCGCATACTGTGTGAGATGCCCGAACATATTCTGCCGATGTATATGATCGCTCTTGGGTATGGAGAATACAAAAAAGAACCCAATGACCGCTTTTTGGAGGATCGGGTTCATTTGCTGGACTGAGTATTTTGTTGTATCGAGACCACAAAAAAACGGATTGAAAATTCAATCCGTTCAGAGTGATGACAAAGTCATCAAAATGCAGGCTGAATGAAAAAACCGAAGACAAGGCGCACAAATATTCAGGTGAGTGCCGCATATAAGAACATATGCAAGCGAGAATGAATGTTTGTGCAACGATGTAAGTAAAACAATCGTTCATTGTTTTACGTTTCGGGTTTTTCAGCAGCCTGAACGGATTGATAATTCAATCCGTTTTTTATTGTTACACTTCCGGCTGATCCAAAAGTGTCAAATCATCTTCATCATCATCCGTGCTGCTCACTTTTGCAATCGCCGCAATCTTGATCTCGTCATCCAGACGCATCACTTTTACGCCGGAGGTACTTCTGCCCATTGTGGAAATGCCGCCGGCATCCATACGGATAACCGTTCCGTCGGAGGAAATCATCATGACGTCGTTTTCCTCTTTATCGATACAGCAAAGTCCCCGAACCACACCGGTTTTCTTTGTGAGTTTATAGTTCTGCACACCCTTGCCCGCACGGTTCTGCAGCGGATACATTTCTGTTTTCGTCAGTTTTCCGTATCCGTCTTCTGTCACGGTCAGAATATAATTTCCTTCTTCGGAAATATCCATCCCGATCAGTTCATCGTCATCCGTCAGTTTGATTCCTTTCACGCCCATCGAAGCCCTTCCGATCGATCTTGCGTCGGATTCGTGGAAGGTAATCGCATAACCGTTCTTCGTTCCCATGATGATGTTCTTTGTTCCGTCCGTAAACTTCACTTCGATCAGTCCATCATCATCCGAAAGCGTTATCCCGATAATCCCGCTCTTGCGTGAAGAATCGTATTCGGAAAGTACTGTCTTTTTGATGATCCCTTTTCGGGTTGCCATCACCAGATACTCTTCGTTGCTGAATTCCTTCACAGGAATGACTGCCGTTATCTTTTCACTCGGATCCAGTGCCAGCAGATTGACAATTGCCGTTCCTTTTGCGGTTCTGCCCGCTTCCGGAATTTCATATGCTTTGAGACGATACACTTTCCCTTTGTTCGTAAAGAACATAATATAATGATGCGTCGTCGTCATAAACAGATGTTTGACAAAATCATTTTCTCTGGTTGCATGCGCCGCAATCCCTCTGCCACCACGCTTCTGTGCTTTGTAGGTATTTGCGGGAATGCGTTTGACATATCCGACATGCGTGATCGTTACTACGACATCTTCTTCTTCGATCAGGTCCTCGATGTCAAAATCTTCCGTATCGTTTTCGAATATCGTTCTTCGCTTATCGCCGTATTTGTCTTTGATTTCGATCAATTCGGTTTTGATGATATCCAATACCATTTGTTCGCTTGAAAGCACATTTCTGTAGTATTCGATCAAATCGGACAGTTCTTTGTATTCAATGTCAATCTTTTCTCTTTCAAGCCCTTGCAATCTCTTCAAACGCATTTCAACGATTGCTTTGGCTTGAATTTCAGATAAACTGAATCTGTCCATTAACCGTTCTTCCGCGTCGTTATATGATCCGCGGATGATCGCTATGATCTCATCGATATTATCCAGGGCAATAATCAGACCTTCCAAAATATGCGCACGCGCAAGCGCTTTGTCCAGATCAAATTGCGTTCTGCGAACGATGACTTCAACTTGATGCTTGATATAATTCTCAAGCACTTCCTTCAATGTCAGTACCACAGGATGATTATTCACCAATGCCAGCATAATGACGCCGAACGTATCCTGCAGCTGCGTGTATTGAAACAGTTGGTTTAATATGATCTGCGCATTTGCATCACGCTTCAGGTCAATAACAATCTTGATGCCGTTACGGTCGGAATAATCATTGATATCCGCAATCCCGAGCACCCTTTTGTCTTTTACGAGATCGGCAATTTTTTCGACGAGTTTTGCTTTGTTGACTTCGTAGGGAATCTCGGTGACAACAATTGCCTGTCTGCCGTTCTTATTCACCACAATCTCTGTTTTTGCCCTGACTTTTATTCTGCCGCGTCCCGTTGTATACGCGCTCATAAAGCCGCTCCTGCCGATCACAATGCCGCCGGTCGGAAAGTCGGGTCCTTTGATATGTTTCATCAGGTCTTTTGAAGTCAATTCCGAATCATCAATAAGCGCTACCGTTGCATCAATCACTTCTCCGAGATTGTGCGGCGGAATATTTGTCGCCATACCGACCGCGATTCCGGAGGAACCGTTTACCAGCAGATTCGGATATCTTGCGGGCAGCACGACAGGTTCTTTTAATGTTTCGTCGAAATTCGAAGCATAGTCCACCGTTTCTTTATTGATATCCCGAAGCATTTCGACTGTCAGCTTGGACATTTTTGCTTCCGTATATCGCATTGCTGCGGGCGAGTCACCGTCGATGGAACCGAAGTTCCCTTGTCCATCCACCAAAGGATATCGGATCGAAAAATCCTGTGCCATTCTCGCCATGGCATCGTAAATGGAGGAGTCGCCGTGCGGGTGATATTTACCCATGACATCCCCGACGATACGTGCACTCTTTCGAGTTGTCTGTTTATCCCCGAGTTCTTCCATTGCGAAAAGAATTCTTCTGTGAACAGGCTTCAGCCCGTCGCGTACATCGGGCAGTGCTCTGCCGACAATGACGCTCATTGCATAGTCTATATAGGATTTCTCCATCTCATCGACAATATCCACATGTTCGATGCCGTCTTCATTGTTCAGAAAATTATTGCTCATTCTAACACCTGTCTCTTATATATCGAGATTCTTCACCTTTCCCGCATTTTCCATAATAAACTCTTTTCTCGGCTGTACCTGATCGCCCATCAGGATAGAAAAAATTTCATCAGCGCGAATGGCATCCTCGACATCTACTTTGAGCAATGTCCTGTTTTCAGGATTCATCGTTGTATCCCAAAGCTGTTCGGCATTCATTTCACCCAAACCTTTGTATCTCTGCAGATCCGTTCTGTCACGTCCGATTTCATTATAAATCGCTTCGAGCTGTTTATCGGTATAACAATAACGGATATCCTTACCCTTCTGCAGTTTGTATAACGGCGGCTGGGCAATATAAATATATCCATTGTCGAGCAGCCCTCTCATATAACGATAGAAAAAGGTGAGAAGCAACGTTCTGATATGCGCTCCGTCAACATCGGCATCGGTCATAATGACAATTTTGTGATATCTTGCTTTTTCAATATCAAATTCGTCCGATATGCCGGTACCGAATGCGGTAATCATCGAACGAATCGTATCTGTCGTAAGAATACGATCCAATCGTGCTTTTTCAACATTCAAAATCTTACCGCGCAGAGGCAGTATCGCCTGAATTTTCGGGTTTCTTCCCTGTTTTGCTGAGCCTCCGGCGGAGTCCCCTTCGACGATGTAAATTTCGCACAGTGCAGGGTTTTTTTCGCTGCAATCTGCCAGTTTACCAGGAAGCGCCGCACTTTCAAGCGCACTCTTTCTGCGGACAAGATCTTTTGCCTTTTTTGCTGCGGCTCTCGCCCGTGTCGCCAATACCGATTTATCCAGTATCAGTTTTGCTTCGGACGGATGCTCTTCCAAAAATGCGGTCAGATTTTCGCCGACGATTGTATCTACGACCCCACGCACTTCAGGGTTACCGAGTTTTGTTTTTGTCTGTCCTTCAAATTCAGGATTCTTCAGCTTCACGCTGATGATCGCGGTCAACCCTTCTCGTATGTCTTCGCCGCTGAGATTTTCTTCATTGTCTTTCAGAATCTTATATTTGCGTGCATAAGCATTAATGCATCGGGTCAGCGCCGTTTTGAATCCATTGACATGCATCCCGCCTTCTGTAGTGTTGATGTTGTTGGCGAAAGAAAAGACGCTTTCCGAATAACTGTCCGTATATTGCATCGCCAGTTCGATCTCGCATGCAGGCATTGTTTTCTCAAAGTAAATCACGGTCGGATTAAGTGCTTCTTTTCCCCTATCCAAATATTCAATATAGGAAACAAGTCCGCCCAAATAACAAAACAATTCTTCAACCGGTTCCGTGCCTCTTTCATCACGGAGTGTAATATTCAGCCCTTTGTTCAAGAATGCCAATTCTCTGAGTCTGTGCTTGAGTGTATCGTAAGAGTATACCAGTTCGGAAAAAATTTCGGAATCCGCTTTAAATACAATCGTCGTTCCGGTTTTTTTACTTTTCCCCGTTACTTTCAAGGGCTCATCCGATTTTCCGCGGTGGTACATCTGCTCGAATATTTCGCCGTTCTGACATACTTTCACGCTCAGCCATTCACTCAGTGCATTTACAACCGAAACCCCGACACCATGAAGCCCGCCGGATACTTTGTAATTGTCATTGTCGAATTTACCTCCCGCATGCAGCACGGTCAGCGCTACTTCAACCGCCGATTTTTTCATTTTTTCATGCATGCCCGTCGGAATCCCTCGCCCGTCATCCGTCACACTGATGACATCATCGGGAAGAATCGTTACGTGTATATTTTTGCAGTATCCTGCCAATGCTTCATCAACACTGTTATCCACGATTTCATATACAAGATGATGCAGTCCGCTTTTCCCTGTAGAACCGATATACATCCCGGGACGTTTTCTGACTGCTTCCAACCCTTCGAGAACTTTAATCCCGCTGGCATCATAATGATTTGAATTGTCCATTGTCGCCATATTGTCTTATATTTCCTTTCCTGTATGTCAATCATCTATTATGATCGATCTGATCCATGCTGCGGAAGAATCTTTCCTCCGCTGACTTGGAAAATCGTCTGATTCTCTTTATTTGCATGCAGTTCTTCCGCACTGACGCTGGTAATAAATGTCTGCACACCGTCAAGCACATTTAAGATCATTTCTCTGCGCCTTGCGTCCAACTCACTCATCACATCGTCTAAAATCACAATCGGTTTTTCTTTGTTTTTCTGATAAAACAGATCGATCAGAGCAATTTTCATGCTTAGTGCAAGACTTCGCTGTTGTCCCTGCGATGCAAACTTGCGCGTATTCTGCTCATTGAGAAAAAAGTGAATATCGTCGTGATGCGGCCCGATCAAACAAGTGCGCATTACAATTTCTTTCTCTTTGTGTTGCGCCAGTTCTTTTGCAAAATTCTGTTCGGTATCCGTATTTTGAGCCTGCGTCAGTACATTTGTCTGATATGTCATTTTGAATTGCTCTTTACGGTCAGATATCCGGTCATAGAGGATTACCATCTGCGCACTCAATTCCTTGAGAAAACGAATCCGATATTTCACCACCAACCCCCCATAGTGCGCCAGTGATTGATTGTACACTTCCAAAAGCCCCTCGCACGATGGTGAATAATCGCGCAGCATCATATTTTTCTGACTGACTGTTTTTGCATAGGCGGACAGCACGGAAGCGTAATTCGGTGCCACGGAAGCCACAGCATCATTGATAAATTCCCTGCGCATTGCAGGACCGCCTTTGATTAGATACAGATCGTCAGGGCTGAAAAAAATCACCGAAAAATTACGCAGCAACTCCGAACGCCTGCGCACCGGGTCATCATCAATGCGATATTTTTTATCTGCAGCAATCGATAACGAAACATTATGCTCCGTACCGTCATCGTATACCACACATATTTCAACCGATGATGCAGCTCCGCCATTACCGATAAAATTCTCGGTAATGCTTTCTCTGTGAGATTTTCCGCTCAATGCGAGACTGATACTCTCAATGGTATTCGTCTTACCTTGTCCGTTCATCCCGGTCAGGATATTGCATCCGGTGCCGAAAATCAACTTTGCATGGGCGATATTGCGAAAATTTTCGATTCGCAGCTGTTTGACATACATGAGAAATTCTCCGGTTTGCGATGTGTTCCGTTTTCTTCATAAAAAAGAACAAAGAAACACTGTCTTGTCTTCAGCGGATTTATTGCGTATCAATCGGTCCGTGTCTTGATTTCTGGGGTTTGTCAAAACTGTCCTGAAAGATGTTGTATCTATGTATTGATTATACCACAAAATCGACCGGCAACCGCATGATTTTTTGCATTTTTTGTCGGTTTTCGATCAGGACAACGATGAATACCCCATCTGTTTTTTTGTCTTAAATGCCCAACCAGAGCCTATGAATCACATAATGGCACAGAGGTGTCGGTAATATTCCTGTATGTGATTCGGAAAATAAAAAAAGCACTTGTAAAAAAGTGCAAATCCAAATTTTTCATATCAATACGATACTCTGCGAAGAATCAATTTCTCCGCCTGCTTTGCTTGTTGCAACCTGATTCAAACCCACATACCGCATAACCAAAATTACGGGTCATGAGTACAAGCCGAAACTGTACTCATGACTGAAACAAGTATGTAAGACCATAACTTATGCAGCAATGCGGATACCCGATTGAAATGCCACGCCGCAATCTTGGTGATCCGTCGCGTTTGACTATCCGCAAAACAAATATTTTATATGATATCCAGTATCACATGAATATTTTCCTTGGTCGAGGAGGCTTTCAGCACGGTTCGGATCGCTTTGGCGATTCTGCCCTGCTTGCCGATGATCTTACCCATATCATCTTCCGCAACCTTCAGTTTAAGTATGATCGTGTGATTTTCCGTTACCTCTGTAACCATCACCTGATCGGGATGATCAACCAGTGCTTTCGCAATGACTTCAACCAGTTCTTTCATACCGTGACCTCCCTTCGGATCCGTTATTTATTCGATGATTCCGTTTTTCTTAAACAGTGATTTCACCGTGTCTGTCGGTTGCGCACCGACTGCAAGCCATTTTTTGGCTTTTTCTTCATTGATCACGACTTTCTTTTCGCCGAGCGGATTATAAGAGCCGATTTCTTCAATTGCTTTTCCGTCGCGTTTTGTGTTTGCATCTGCAACAACAATTCTGTAATAAGGTGATTTTTTTGCACCCATACGTTTCAATCTGATTTTTACTGCCATTTTATTCATTCCTTTCTGAATGGTTCTATAAAATTTTTATCTTAAAAAGGAAACTTCGGAGATCCGAACCGCCTCTTTTGTGAACTCATTTGTTTCATCATTTTTTTGCTTTGCTCAAATCCTTTGAGCAATCGATTGACATCTGCCACGGTTGTTCCGCTGCCTGTTGCAATCCGTCTGCGTCTGGAGGCATTGATGATCGCCGGGTTGAGACGCTCCTTTTTTGTCATTGATTGGATGATCGCTTTTGTCCGCGCAATCTGTTTCGGATCAATCTGAAGTCCGCTTAGTTTGTTTCCCATTGGCAGACTCTTCATCAATTCTTCCATTCCGCCCATTTTCGCCATACTGTCCATCTGTTCCAGATAATCTTCAAGCGTAAAGGAATTTTTCGTCAGTTTTTCCGCCATCTGCTGCTGTGATTGCAAATCCGTCATTTCCTGCGCTTTTTCAATCAGGCTCATGACATCGCCCATTCCCAAAATGCGGGACGCAATCCGATCCGGATGGAAGATTTCGAGATCTTCGATTTTTTCACCCGTACCTGCAAATTTGATCGGCTTTCCTGTAATGAAGCTTACCGACAGTGCCGCACCTCCGCGGGCATCACTGTCTGCTTTACTGAGGATAAATCCTGTGATTTGTATGGTTTCGTCAAATGCCTGTGCCGCATCGACTGCCTGCTGCCCCATCATACAATCAACTACAAACAAAACTTCGTTCGGTTTTACAATATCGCGCACTTCGCCGATTTGCTGCATCAGTTCCGCATCCACATGCTGCCTGCCCGCGGTATCGACAATCAGCACATCGGCACCTTGCTTTTTAGCTTCGGACAATGCGGCTTTTGCAATTGCCTGCGGTGTTGCGTTTTCTGTATGAAATACGGGCACACCGATTTTCTGCCCGAGAATTTTCAATTGATCGACTGCCGCCGCCCGCTGCGTATCGCAGGCTGCAAGCATAACACTTTTATTTTTCTTTTTGAGGAACGCCGCCAGCTTGCCTGCCGATGTCGTTTTCCCCGAACCCTGTACACCCGCCAGCATGATCACTGTCGGATTGCTTCCGCTGTATTTGATCTCTTTTGCGCTGGAACCAAGCAGCTTTGCCAATTCGTCATGGACAACTTTCACGACCTGCTGCCCGGGCGTTAGACTCTTCATCACTTCTTCGCCGAGCGCATTCTCTTTTATCATAGCCAAAAAGCTTTTGACTACCTTATAGTTGACATCTGCTTCCAGAAGTGCCATGCGAATTTCTTTGAGTGCTTCTTCAATGTCCTTTTCGGAGAGTTTCCCTTTTCCGGTGAGCTTTTTAAATGTCGTTTGAAGCTTGTCGCCCAGTTGATCAAACATCTGTCACCTCTCGTTGCGTTAAAGATTCTCTTCAAGCTGGGAAAGCAGCTTTTTGCAATCAGCGTCCGCACTGCATCCGCATGTCTGAAGAATCCGACGTATGGTCTCTTTGTTTCGGAGATATTTATCGAGCAATTGCAACTTCTCGTCATATTCCATAAGCAGTTTTTCCGTACGCTTCAGCAAGTCAAATGCCGCCTGCCTGCTTACTGATTCTGCTTCTGCAATTTCGGAAATCGTCTGATCTTCGTTGTAATAACTGTTTAAAATATGATACTGCTTTTCTGTAAGCAGTCCGCCGTACAGATCGAGCAAATAAACGAGTTGAAAATGTTTTTCCATGATTCCCGTCTTCCTGCTTATGATAGCTTTAACAGAATACCACAGCAGAACATTGTTGTCAAGTATTTTTACTTGATACTAGTTTGGTGACTAAAAAACCTGCCCTCCGCGGCAGGTTCTCGCTTTCGCTTGTTAAACTTTACTTTTTAAACATTCTTCCAACGCTTTCACCAGGTCATGTGCTACCTGATTGATCGACTGACTTCCTGCCACCAGAACAAAATCACCGGCAGATACGTTTTTGCATAAATATTCAATAATATCATCAAATTTCGTAATTACCTCACTCGGTATATTGTGTTTTTGCGTAACATGCTCTGCCAAATCTTCGGAATAGATATTCCAGTCGTTCGCTTCCCGATCAGAGTAAATATCATTAAATATGACTTCATCGGCATCTTTTACCGCATCGACAAACTGATCAAAGAGAAAAAAGGTTCTGGAATAAGTATGCGGCTGAAAAACCACCCATAACTTGTTATGTTCGTAATTTTTGCACGCTTCAATCGTCACACGCAATTCGGTCGGATGGTGTGCATAATCCTCGAATACTTTTACGCCTTCCACTTCTCCGCAGAATTCAAAACGTCTCCTGGCACCGTTGAATTCCGAAAATGTCTGCTGTATAATATCACGTTCAATCTGAAGAAAATCACCGCACGCCACCACAGACAGCGCATTCATGACATTGTGTTTGCCCGGTATTCTCAACGAAAATGTACCGTACGGCCGTCCTTTTTTGAGCACGTCGAATGTCGGTTTCCCAAACTTGTCATAGCGGATATTCACGGCCCGCCAATCGTTTTGCTCACCGATTCCGAACGTAGTCACCTCGCATCTCACATTGGGAATGACGCGACGGCAGACATGAACATCGTCACCGTTCGCAATCAGCAAACCATCCTGCGGAAGTATCTGTGCAAATTTCAAAAATGAATCTGCAATCTGTTCAATGCCTCCCGTGAAATAATCCAGATGATCTTCTTCTATGTTGAGTATTGTCCCGATACAATGTTGGGTGTGCAAAAAACTGTCAACAAACTCACATGCTTCAATTACAAAATACTCGCTTTCACCCATTCTGGAGTTTCCGCCAAGCTGTTCCAGCGTTCCTCCGATGGATACGGAAGGATCCATACTTGCATTGTATAACATCAATGCGGTAAGCGATGATGTCGTTGTTTTGCCGTGCGTTCCGCTGACCGCAACTGTTTTCGGATAAAAATGGGATAGTTTGCCAAGAAAATAAGACCGCTCCATGAGCGGAATTCCATACTCCTGTGCTGCAAGCAATTCAACATTGTCTTTGCGGATTGCTGCAGAATAGACAACAAGATCGCTGTCTTTTGGCAAATTTTCCTTTTTGTGACCGATCAATACCGTCACTCCGTTTTTCACAAGCTTTTCCGTATACGAGCAAGGTCTCATATCCGAGCCGCATACATCGAATCCGTTGCTTTTCGACATCAGCGCCAGCCCGCTCATACTGGTGCCGCCGATACCGACAAAATATATTTTTTTGACATTTTTCAGATCAAATTTATTGCTCATGCTACTCTCCAAATGCATCGCTTTCGAAAAACAATTTGATATATTGTACCATTAATTATTATTGTTTACAACTTTTCAAAATGAGGAAAGACAATAAATTATCCGTTTTGATAATTTATTTATAAAAACAGTTTATAATTCAAATTAAATGTTGTATAATACGTAAAGTGATCACGATCTACTTACTTAGGAGGAATCAGCATGCAAATCACCGATATCCGCGTACGACAGGTTTTTGATGAAGGCAAGATGAAAGCGAGGGTTTCCATCACGTTTGATAATCAATTCGTTATTCATGAAATCAAAGTCATTGAAGGCGAAAACGGTATATTCATCGCAATGCCCAGCAAAAAATTAAGCGGCGGCGAATTTAAAGACATCGCTCATCCGATCAACAAGGAAACGCGTTTGATGTTGCAGGAAGCTATTATTAAAGCCTACGAAGAAAAAGTACAGGAAAACGCACAAATGCAGCAGGAGCAGGTTGAATATCAGCTGTAATATACATAATGCTTTTTGAATTGAATTTTGATTAAGTTTTTTTTTCGTGCTCAAAAATCACCACACACATCGATTTTTTATCGGTGTTTTTTTATTTAAAATTTTTCGCCCAAATAAACACTTTTTTTGTTACGAAACATTCTTTTTCCTGTTTTTTTCAGTGTGTATTGTGTATAATAATAAGGTAAATTGTTAATTTTTAAATATATGACGGTACGGTTATTTCAATTGCATACCCGACACGGCAATGACAGGAAAAATAATACAGTGAGGTCATCCATATTATGAACGACTCCTACTCGGCGATTGTACTCGCCGCCGGTTTGGGAAAAAGAATGAAATCGGATCTTCCGAAGGTCTTGCACAAAATATGCGGCAGCACATTGGCGGAACATGTTTTGATGAACCTTGAAGAGGCCGATTTATTTCGTGTTGCCATCATCACAGGTCATCAGCACGAACTTGTGGAGCAAACACTCGGTGATCGCTATTCCTATTATCATCAGCAACCGCAGCTCGGTACGGCTCATGCAGTCATGCAGGCAAAAAGCTTCTTATCCGAGCATCCCGGCAAAGTAATTGTTTTATGCGGTGATGCGCCGCTGCAAAGCGGGGCGTGCCTAAAAGACTTTATTTCTTTTTGCAACGAACAACATCTTGATCTTGGCGTACTGACCGCAGAACTGGAAGACCCCGCAGGATACGGACGTATTATCCGAACGAACGGAATATTGTCGAAAATTGTCGAGCGCAAAGACTGCTCGCCCGAAGAAATATCCATTCGGGAAATCAATTCCGGTACCTACTGTTTCGATACAGAGAAACTGATCGAAATTCTCGGAGAAATCGGAAACCGGAATGCACAGAATGAATATTATCTTACGGATGCGGTTGAACTCTTCATTAAAAAAGGCTATCGGGTCAATGCTTACAAAAGCAACGATCCGCAAATTGTAATGGCAGTCAATAATCTTTATGAACTTCATGCATGTGAAAGCGCAATGCGGCAGCAAATTAACCGCAGACATATTATGAACGGAGTACGGCTGATCGATCCGTCAGCATCTTATATCGACCGCAAAGCGACTATCGCTGCGGGCACGGTTATTTATCCGAATACAATCATTACCGGAAACACGGAAATCGGATCGGACAACACGATTATCGCCTCAAGAATCGACAATTCAAAAATCGGCAACGACAATGAGATCGATACTGCAACAATTGAACAAAGCGATGTTGCGAACAGCGTACATATCGGACCCTATGCACATCTTCGTCCGAACAGCAGTATCGGCAGCAGCGTCAAAGTCGGTAATTTCGTCGAAGTGAAAAATTCTTCCGTCGGAGAAAACACCAAAATATCGCATCTGACATACGTCGGAGACGGCGAAGTCGGTCGGGATGTCAATCTCGGATGCGGTATTGTCTTTGTGAACTACGACGGAAAAAGTAAATACAAGACGATCGTGGGGGACGGCGCATTTATCGGATGCAACGTCAACCTGATTGCACCTGTCAAAATCGGCAAACACGCGTTTATTGCTGCAGGATCAACCATAACGGATGATGTGCAGGAGGATGCGCTCGTCATCGCAAGAAGCAAGGCAGTGACAAAATCAAATTGGAATAAAGAAAAAAAATAGCGATAAGCAAACGGAGTGTGTTAATTTATGGACGGAACCTATTCTGACATTGTTTTGATTTCCGGGAATTCCAACATTCCTCTTTCAAAGGAAATCTCGCAATACCTCGACATCCCACTGTGTGCGACAGAAATCAAGAAATTTGAAGACGGAGAAATATCGGTGCGCATCAGCGAATCCATCCGCGGAAGCGATGTTTTCATTCTGCAGCCGACCAGTCCTCCCGTGAATGACAATCTAATGGAGCTGCTCATCATCATTGATGCGCTCAAGCGGGCTTCTGCAGGCAGAATCAATGTTGTCATGGCATATTACGGTTATGCAAGACAGGACAGAAAAGATAAATCCCGCGTACCGATTACCGCAAAGCTCGTAGCAGATTTGATCAGTGTAGCAGGTGCGGACAGAGTCATTTCCATCGATTTGCACGCTGACCAGATTCAGGGATTTTTCGATATTCCGCTTGACAGACTGCAGGCTATGCCAATCATTGCGGATTACATTCTGACGCACAACTTTGACCTGAATAAACTCGTTGTTGTCTCTCCCGATGTCGGCAGCGTCAAACGTACCCGCTCGCTTGCGGAACGTCTCGGTGTACCCATGGCCATTATCGACAAACGCCGTCCAAAAGAGAACATTGCAGAAGTTATGAATGTCATCGGAGATGTCAACGGAAAAGATGTTATCATGATCGATGATATTATTGATACCGGCGGCACATTGGTAGGTGCGGCGGAAGCGCTGAAAAACCTCGGTGCAGAACATATTTTTGCAGCGTGTACCCACGCGTTGCTTTCCGGTCCGGCAATTGAACGGATCAAAAACTCACCGATCGACAAACTCGTCGCAACCAATACGATTCCTTTATCGGAAGAAAAGAAAATTGACAAAATTGAAATTGTCAGCGTCGCCGGGCTGATTGCAAAAGCAATCCAGCGCGTACACGAAGGTAAATCCGTCAGCATTCTGTTTGAAAACAATAACAACTGACGTTCAAACGCACACAAACAACAACTATGGTAATGCAATGATTAAGAAATCCCGGCTGTTTTCGCATTCGAAGACAGCAGTAAGGAATCAAAAATGGATCTGAAAAAAATCGCAAACAATATCAGGATCAGCATTGTTAACGAAGTTACCGACGCTGCCAGCGGACACCCCGGAGGCTCGCTCTCGGGCGTGGAAATATTAACGCTTCTCTACTTTGAAACGATGAATATTCCCTCCGCTCAGGACGAAAACAGAGACCGCTTCGTGCTCAGCAAAGGGCATGCTACTCCTCTGTATTATGCTACGCTTGCAGAAAAAGGATTCATTGACAAATCCGAATTAAAAACATTCCGCAAAATCAACAGCCATCTGCAGGGACATCCGGACATGAGAAAAGTCAACGGTGTTGACATGTCTACCGGATCGCTCGGGCTCGGCATTTGCGCCGCTACAGGTATGGCTTTGGCAGGAAAGATCGATCAGAAGGATTATACCGTCTATGCGCTTGTCGGAGACGGTGAATTGCAGGAAGGGTGCGTATGGGAAACTTTTATGTCCGCGGCGCATTTTAAACTGGATAATCTGATCGTATTCATTGACAATAACAATTTACAGATAGACGGTTCGGTCGATCAAATTATGTCCCCATATCCGATTGATGAAAAAATGAGCGCATTTGGCTTCCATGTAATCAATGTCGATGACGGACACGATTTCGAAAAACTGCGCGCGGCTTTAAAAGAAGCGCAGACATACAAAGGCAAACCAAGCGTTATTATTGCCAAAACGATCAAAGGCAAAGGCATTTCTTATATGGAGAACAATGCAGACTGGCACGGCAGCGCACCGAATGAAACGCAGTGCGATCTGGCACTCAAAGAATTGGGAGGTGATCGCGCATGAGCGAACAAATCGCAACCAGAGATGCGTACGGAGACGCAATTGTCGAACTCGGTAAACAGAATCCGAACGTGATTGTTTTGGATGCGGATCTTGCAAAAGCAACCAAAACGATGAATTTCGCAAAAACGTTTCCCGAACGCCATTTTGATGTCGGGATTGCGGAAATGAATATGGCAGGGATTGCGGCAGGACTTTCAACATGCGGCAAAATCCCTTTCATTTCGACATTCGCAGAATTCGGCACGGGACGCATTTACGATATGATCCGAAATGCCATCTGTTATCCGGAACTGAATGTAAAATTAGCTTTAACGCACGCCGGATTGACGGTAGGCGAGGACGGTGCATCTCATCAGGCGTTGGAAGATATTGCGCTTATGAACGCACTTCCGAATATGACCGTATTTGTTCCTGCAGATGCTGAGGAAACCAAACAGGCAATTTTTGCTGCAGCAGATATCAACGGACCGGTGTATATCCGTATGGGCAGGGCAAAAACAGATGTACTCTATCATGCGGAATATCGCTTTGTTCCGGGCAAAGCCGATGTATTGGCGCAGGGAAAAGACATTACAATTGCAGCCTGCGGCATTATGGTGACACGCGCACTGAAAGCACGTGAAATACTTCTTGCGCAGGGGATTGACGCAGAAGTGATAAACTTCTCCACTATCAAGCCGTTCGATCACATGACGCTGATCGATTCGGTAAAAAAAACCGGCGCAGTTGTCGCCGCGGAAGAGCATTCCATGTTCGGTGGGCTCGGCAGCGTGGTCTCCCAATCTTTGTCTTCGACATTCCCCTCTCCGCTTGAACAGGTTGCCGTGATGGATACTTTCGGCGAATCCGGAAAACCGGATGAGCTCTTGGAAAAATATCACTTAACAACAGAAGAAATTGTCAAAAAAGCACTGATTGCCGTCAGCAGAAAAAAGTAACGGATTGCTTTTATGAAATATAGAAAAATAATCGGATTGTTTATTACAGCGCTTATCCTTGCACTGATCGTGTATTTCGTTTACAAAATCGGTTTTTCCACACTGAGCAATCAAGAAGCTTTGACGGAATATATCCGTCAGTACGGTATTTACGCACCGCTTGTTTTTTTTGCCATTCAGTTTCTGCAGGTTATTCTTGCACCGATTCCCGGCAATATTACAGGGCTCGTCGGCGGTGCTGTTTTCGGGATATGGTGGGGCTTCGCACTGAATGCAATCGCCGTGTTTTTGGGTTCCTTGCTCATGTTTTGGCTCGGACGAAAATATGGAAAAAAAATTACGCACCATTTTATCGGAAAAGAGCAGCTGGAAAAATACGAAAGTAAATTGTCCGGCAAAACAGGCAAAGGTGTCTTGTTCGGGTTATTTCTTGTTCCGTTTGCTCCGGATGATGTCTTGTGTCTCATTGCGGGGCTGACGAATATCGGTTTCCGTACATTTATCCTGATCCTGCTCTTTGGCCGCGTTCCTTCTTCTTTGATCACCAGTGCGATGGGAGCAGGTCTGTATTCCGACAATATCGAATATATTATCCTTTTCAGCATAATTTATTATGCCGTTTCGTTTATAATTTATTGGAAATATGATAAAATAATAGCTTATAAAAACAGCAAAAAAGAAAAATAACACGGGGGACTATCAAGCATGCAACCATATTACATTTTCATCACAGGCGGAGTCGTGTCATCTCTCGGTAAGGGGATAACGGCAGCTTCTCTCGGTCGTTTGTTAAAATCTCGCGGATTAAACATTTTTACGCAAAAACTGGATCCGTACATTAACTTCGATCCGGGCACCATGTCTCCGTATCAGCATGGGGAGGTATTCGTCACGGATGACGGTGCAGAAACGGATCTGGACCTCGGACATTATGAGCGCTTTACCGATGTCAATCTTACAAAAGCCAGCAATATCACGACAGGGAAAATCTACTGGTCAGTCATCTCAAACGAGCGCCGCGGAGATTATCTGGGCGGTACGGTACAGGTCATTCCGCACATCACCAACCGAATCAAAGAATTCATTCTGGATGCGGGACGTGAAAGCAAAGCGGATATCATTTTAAGCGAAATCGGCGGTACCGTGGGAGATATTGAAAGCCAACCGTTTTTGGAAGCCATCCGCCAATTGCGCAATGAACTGGGCGATCATGTCCTTTTCATGCATGTTACGCTGCTGCCTTATTTAAGAAAAGCCGGCGAACTGAAAACAAAACCCACCCAGCACAGCGTCAAGGAACTTCGAAGTCTCGGTATCCAGCCGGACATCATCATTTTGCGAAGCGAAAAAGAAATTAACGATAATATCAAAAGCAAAATCAGCCTGTTCTGCAATGTCGAGCAAAAAGCGGTTATATCAAATCTTGACTGCGATTCTCTTTATGAAGTCCCCCTTCTCTTGGAGCGGGAAGGTCTTGCAGATTTGGTTTGCGATAAATTCGGTTTGACATGCAGAAAAGCCGATTTGACAGAATGGGAAACCGTTGTCAACAAGGAACGTAATATGACCGACGAAATAACAATCGGACTGGTGGGTAAATACGTCGAACTGCGCGATGCCTATCTCTCGGTTGCAGAAGCGCTCAGACATGCCGGAATCCACGAAGGCGTAAAAATCGATATCAAGTGGATTCATTCCGTGGATGTGACGGAAGAAACTGCCGATGAGATTTTCAAAGATATCGATGGAATCATTGTTCCCGGCGGATTCGGAAACCGGGGCATCGAGGGGAAGATTCTGGCAGCGAAATATGCGCGCGAAAACAAAATACCATATCTCGGTCTTTGCCTCGGTCTGCAGATTGCCGTCATCGAATTTGCACGTAACGTACTTGGCAAAACAGATGCAAACAGTACGGAACTGGATCCGGAAACAACCAATCCGGTTATCGATATCATGCCGGATCAAAAAAACATTTCCGATAAAGGCGGCACCATGCGGTTGGGTTTGTATCCATGCATGCTGAAAGACGGTTCGCTTGCGAAAAAAGCATACTGCGCCGATGAAGTGTCCGAACGTCACAGACATCGTTATGAAGTCAACAACGAATACAGGGAACTGCTTACCGATGCCGGCATGATCATCAGCGGCACCTCACCGGACGGCCATTTGGTTGAAATGGTTGAACTGAAAGATCATCCCTGGTACGTCGCCACACAAGCTCATCCTGAATTTAAATCAAGACCAAACAGACCGCATCCTCTTTTCTCACAATTTATTGCTCACGCAAAGCACTGACACTATCTTATGACTGCAGCATGCCGCAAATCCAATTGCGGCATGCTGCAGTTCTTTTTCTATCGATTAATACGCGAAACATTCTGTAATACGCTGATTTTACAGAAAAATATATGGTGCACCGTAAGGATTATGCTATAATAATGAAAAGTTATGAATTAATTTTGCCGAAATTTCAAAATTCGGCGACGCTCATTCTTATTGAAAGAATGAGATAGATGATTAGGAGGATCAAATTACTTTGCCTGCTGACCCCTTGTTATGGCAGCTGTTGCTGCAACTGTTTTTAATTCTTTTCAATGCCGTCTTTTCTTTGGCCGAAATTGCCATTATTACCATGAACGACAACAAGATGGCAAAAATGACTGCCGCAGGAGATAAACGCGCAACCAAACTGACAAACCTGACAAAATCCCCTGCTCGCTTTCTGGCGACAATTCAAGTCGGAATCACGATAGCGGGATTTTTGGCGAGTGCTTTTGCTGCCGACAATTTTTCAGACAGAATTGTGAGCTGGCTGCTTGGTTTGGGCGTATCGGTAGCACAATCCACACTCAATACGGTTTCGGTTATCATTATCACACTGATTCTCTCCTACTTTACATTGATATTCGGAGAGCTTGTTCCAAAAAGAATCGGCATGCGAAATGCCGAAAAAATGGCATTGGGTCTCTCCGGGTTTGTAACGGTAATTGCAAAAATTTTCGCACCGATTGTGTGGCTGCTTTCCGTATCGACAAACGGAGTCCTGCGATTGCTCGGCATTGATCCGTTGGCAGAAGACGAGGCCGTGACGGAAGAAGAAATCCGTATGATGGTGGATGCCGGGAGCGAAAGAGGCGCCATCGATCAAAGCGAAAAAGAAATTATACAGAATGTTTTTGAATTCGATGATAAAACCGCAGAAGAAATTATGACGCACCGCACCGATGTTATATTGCTTTGGATGGATGAAAGTGACGAGGTTTGGGAAAAAACGATCAACGAGAGTCGATTTTCCATGTATCCGGTATGCAGCGAGAGCGTTGATGACGTGATCGGCGTACTGAGTGTAAAGGATTATTTCCGCACACAGGAACGCGACAGAACATCCATCATGAAAACCTGTGTGAAATCAGCGTATTTTGTCCCTGATTCTGTCTTTGCCGACGTTCTTTTCCGCAATATGCAAAAAGGACGGAATCATTTTGCGATTGTTTTGGATGAATACGGCGGAATGAGTGGTATCATCACCATGAATGACCTCTTGGAGCAATTGGTCGGTGACTTGGAAGACGATGCCAATGTACCGCAGGACCCGCCTATGTTTGAACAAATCGAAGAAAACAAATGGCTTGTTCATGGATCTATGCCGCTTGACGATCTGTCCGAAGCAATCTGTGTTACATTGCCGGATGAAGATTACGATACATTCGGCGGATTTGTGTTTGGATTGATCGGCACCGTGCCGGAAGACGGAAGTACTCCGGAGCTTAGTGAATACGGTATCCATGTACAGGTCAAAACAATCATTGATCATCGACTGGAACAGGCAGTCGTAACCAAACTTTCAGATCATGCACTTGAGGAGCATCGCGGAAATAACAATAGATAATCACATCATATATTTGATATGGAGGCTATTATGGAACTGAAAGGCTCAAAAACGGAAACAAATCTTCAAACTGCATTTGCAGGAGAATCCCAAGCACGAAACAAATACACTTATTATGCTTCGGCAGCCAGAAAAGAAGGATTCAATCAGATCGCTGATATTTTTGAAGAAACCGCCGGAAATGAAAAAGAGCACGCAAAACTTTGGTTTAAATATCTGCATGGCGGCGAAATCCCGACTACGGACATCAACTTGACCGATGCTGCCGCAGGAGAACATTATGAATGGACCGATATGTATGCCGGTTTTGCAAAAATTGCAGAAGAAGAAGGATTCACAGACCTTGCAGCACAATTCAGAGGCGTTGCTGAAATCGAAAAAACACATGAGGAACGTTATCTGAAGCTGCTTGAAAATGTGAAAAAAAATAAGGTGTTCAATCGCGAGGAATCTCAAATTTGGATTTGCGGGAACTGCGGACATCTGCACTTTGGGACAGAAGCGCCCGAATCTTGTCCGGTTTGCAAACATCCGCGGGCATATTTCGAACTCAGAAAGGTCAATTACTGATTCTTTCCAAACAATTGCCCGAATATCTCATGATATTCGGGTTTTCTTTATACAACCGACACAATGAATGTGTTATTTTTAAAATATCATCCGCTTTTCGCTTAATGTTCATGTACCCATCACGTTAGTCGCTATAATTAACGGTACTACATCAAAGGAGATGGTTGAAAATGGGCTCAGACAAAAATAATTTCAATCCATATCAATCCGGAGAAAACAACGGCAACGGAGCGCAAAATCAGTCTCCTGATCAAAATGTTCCGTACACATCTGCGGAGCATCAAAATCGGAGCGGGGTTCATTCAGAAGAACTGCGTAATGAACAGCAACAAAATACGTATGCGCCGCCTCCGCCGATTGACCACAAAATGCTTAGAAAAATGCAGCGTCAACAAAAGAAAGCCGCTCACAATACCGATCCGCAACGAAAGCTTTTTGTCCGACTGATCGCTGTCTGTATTACAGCATCGTTGCTGTTCGGTACCGCAGGCGGTTACCTCGGTATGCTGCTTGCAGGAGGGACAACAAAAAGCACGGCAGTTTTATATGAAACTGTTGAACTCACAACATCCGACAATACCGAAAATATTACTTCATTCTCAATCGCAGATGTCGTATCGTTGGTCAGCGACTCTGTCGTTGAGATCACAACAGAAGTTGTTTCAACCGGCAGCAGAATGCAACAATATGTAACGGAAGGTGCAGGAAGCGGAGTGATTCTTACAACCGACGGATATATTGTAACCAATTACCACGTGATTGAAGGAGCCAATAAGATCACCGTGACATTGACTGACGAAAGCAGTTATGAGGCTACACTGATCGGTACGGATGAAACATCTGACATCGCAGTGCTGAAAATTGCAGCCACCGATCTGACTCCGTCAGTTTTAGGCGATTCTGACACACTCGGCGTCGGACAGACAGCAATCGCCATCGGCAATCCACTCGGGGAGCTTGGAGGAACCGTAACAAGCGGCATCATCAGTGCGTTGGACAGACAAATCACAATTGACAACGAAACCATGAGTCTGTTACAGATTGATGCTGCCATCAATCCCGGCAACTCGGGAGGCGGACTATTCAATTCGCAGGGTGAACTTATTGGCATTATTAATGCAAAATCATCGGGCACCGGCGTGGAAGGTCTTGGTTTCGCAATACCGATCAACAACGTTAAAACAATTATCGAAAATCTCATCACATATGGTTATGTAACCGGACAGACAAAAATGGGCGTTACATTGATTGATATCACCGATGCGCAAACAGCAAATACATATCAGGTCTCTGATTATGGCGTTTATGTTGTCGGTGTGGAAAGCGGATCCAACGCTGACAATGCGGGCATTCAGGAGGGCGATCAAATCATATCTATGAATGGGAGTACGGTATCCTCCTCTTCTGAGGTCAAATCAATCATATCCGGGCTTTCTGTGGGAGATCAAGTCAGCGTGGTAGTACTAAGAGACGGAAAGCAAATTACGGTAACAATGACGATGAACGAAACAAAAACAGCAAAAAATTTAAACACTGTTATTAAAAATTGTTCATCCAATCATCACATTTATGTATTACAATTCTATTGTGAGGTTGCAATTGCTTTACCCGCAGTTTAAGTAATTCAATACTCATAATTCTCTTCAATTCCTTATTAAAACCGCATCTGCCGCCCGTAACGGCAAATGCGGTTTTAATTTATTTCCAAAGCCGATTTTACTAAAGTATGTTGGCATAACGTGCTCATTTCCAAACGCAAAAGAGATACCCGAAAATGAAATTCTTACATACAAAAACCGCGTTGGTTCGCAACGCGGCAGGGATAACAAACGGTTCACTGATCAGCAGCATGTTTCATTCATTCAACAACTGCCTTTTTTCGGCTGAATGCCGAAATTAAACTTTTCCAAGCTATGGATGATTCTCTCATTAATAAGCTTATTCGAAAATAAGCTTGTAACCATCAAAACACGCTTTCAAGGATAGCATTCTTTCATTTAAACAATCCTGACCGAAAATTGAAAATCCGACTTCCCTTACAGCCTTACCTGCTGATTGAGTATCGCACGAGTTGCCGTATCGTGGATTTCGACACTTTTATCAGTTGCGGGCGACATACTGTTATTATTTTTAGTAGCGGATTTCCCGCACAATGTTTCCGGCTTTATCATAGATTGTTACTTCTTTGTTGGGCGCATTCACATACATATAATAATCATAATCCGTGGTATCGGCGTAATTTTGATCATATAAGTAATAATAGGTAACGGTCGCGCTGTTGCGGAGTGTTTCATTGGCATAAAAGACATCTGCGGCTTGTTTTAAAAGAGTATCTTCAAATGTATCCGTACTGAAAACCACCTGCACACTGTGATCGACATATGTGATTTTGTAATCGCTGATCATTTCCCACGCGGGTGTGTTGTATTCATAAAAATTCCCCGTAATTTCTGTTTTACAGTCTGATGCGCTGTCTTTTTCCAGTTTGATCATGCAGTAGGTACTGCAACCGGGTGCCAACATCCACACATTGACCTTTACTGTTTCGTTCGGTCCGGCAACGGTGACGACCCCGTTAAAAAAATAATCCGCATTATTGTTATCAACATACACATAGCACAAACTACCGCTGTATGCCTCCACTCTTGCCTGTATCTCCGTTACGTCACTCTTGGCGTTTTTCACTTTCGATCCGATATAATCACCGACAATTGCTGCTCTGTCACCGTTATAATACTCGATGTAATCATTCCCGGACAGATCATTCGTCAACTGACAACCGCTGAATGAAAAAACCAACAAACCGACAAAAAAAACAACAACACTTTTTTTAAACACGTCCATGTTTTGCTCCGTAACCAAACATTATTTTTACTTTATCAACTGAGCGTTTTACTTATGCTTTACAGTCGTACTGATTGTACCCAAATTCATTCTTTTTGTCAATCTTACAATTCGCTTCATTCGCCGCATAAACATAAAAAATATTAAAAAACATTTCTTCTTACCAAATAGAGAAGAAGAAATGTTTTTTATTTCACAGCAATTTTTTTGCGTTTTGATTCTATAACAATGCCGCGTAATTAAATTTTTTACGACAATTCAAACTGCCCCGTATAAAGCTGATAATATTTTCCTTTCTGCCGCAACAGATCATCATGATCGCCGCGCTCAATGATTTCACCGTTTTCCAATACGATAATCGCATTTGCATTGCGCACCGTGGACAATCTGTGTGCAATCACAAAAACAGTACGGTTTTCCATTAGTTTGTTCATGCCTTTTTCGATCAGCGCTTCCGTTCTCGTATCAATGGAACTGGTTGCTTCATCCAAAATCAGTACAGGCGGATTCGCGACCGCCGCACGGGCAATTGCGATCAGCTGGCGCTGCCCTTGACTCAAATTTGCACCGTCGGATATCAGCAGCGTATCGTAACCCTGCGGAAGATGCTCGATAAAATAATTTGCGTTGGCAAGTTTTGCTGCTGCAACAATTTCTTCATCTGTTGCATCCAGTTTGCCATAGCGAATGTTATCCCTTACTGTGCCTGTAAACAAATGCGTGTCCTGCAATACCATCGCAAGAGAGCGACGAAGATCGTCTTTTTTGATTTTTTCGATATTTATCCCATCGTAACGAATTTTTCCTTTGTTGATGTCATAGAATCGGTTGATCAGATTCGTTATCGTCGTCTTGCCGGCACCGGTTGAACCGACGAACGCAATTTTCTGTCCGGGTTTTGCGTACAAGGAAACATCTTTCAGCACATCCACTTTTCCGTCATAACTGAACACTACATTTTCAAACTGCACATCTCCGTTCAGTTTGGTATATGTCACACTGCCATCCTGATGCGGATGTTTCCACGCCCAGATTTCCGTGCATTCTTCGCATTCGGTCAGATTTCCTTCTCCGTCCTCTTTTGCATTGACCAACATAACATATCCGTCGTCTGTCTCCGGGTTTTCATCAATCACTTCAAAAATACGCTCCGCTCCTGCCAATGCTGCCAGAAATGAGTTAAACTGTTGTGAAATCTGAGTAATCGGCTGAGAGAACGTTCTTGTATACTGCAAATACGAAGCAATGCTGCCGATACTTAGCTTTCCACCGATGACAAGCATTGCACCGAAGGTCGCTGTCAGGGCGTAATTTAAATAGGACAGATTCCCCATAATCGGCATAATAATACTTGCGTACATATTCGCGCTTGTAGAAGCAAGCCGCAGATTTTCATTACGTTCATCGAATTCGTTTTTCGCGACATTTTCATGACAGAATACTTTTACGACTTTTTGCCCGCCGATCATTTCCTCCACATAGCCGTTCAATGCACCGATATTTTTCTGTTGTTTTTTGTAGCTTGCAGCACTTCTGCCCCCGATGAATTTAATCACACGAAACATAATCAGCAGCATTACAACAATTAATATTGTTAATACAGGACTGAGGACAAGCATCATTGCAAACGTGCCGACAACGCTGACTGATGAGGCAAGCAGCTGTGTTACGCCGTTTGTCATTGCTTCACGCAGCGTATCGGCATCATTTGTGAATCGGCTCATCAATTCACCATGCGTGTGCGTGTCAAAATATCCTATCGGCAAATCCTGAAGCCGATCAAACAAATCTTTTCTCACAACATAAAGTGTATGATTGGCTACAACAACCATGAAGCGATTGTACAAAAAAGCTGCGATGGCACCGATCAGATAAATGATACCCATAACCGTCAACGTCCTTATCATGGGAGCAAGTGACAGTGCATCCAAAGGTTGACCGATCAGAGGCACAATATCGTTGTTAATCAGCGGTTTCAAGTAGTACGTTCCGACGACGCCCGCCAGAGAGCTGATGATGACAAATATAACCACAAGGAACATCAGCCATTTTTCGTAGATCATATATTTTAACAGTCTGCCAAGCGTTCTTCGGATATCTTTCGGTTTTTGATGATTGGTAGTCGGTCTTCTGTGCATCACGCCACCCCCTTTTGCTGAGAGTGATATACATCACGATATATTTCATTGCGTGCAAGCAATTCCGCATGCGTACCGATGTCGTTAATGCGACCTTCTTCCATTACAATAATTCTGTCTGCATCGCATATCGAAACAATTCTCTGCGCTATAATAATGGTAGTTGTATCTTTCATGCGGTTTTTCAAAGCATCGCGTATGCGGGCATCCGTTGCGGTGTCCACCGCACTCGTGCTGTCATCCAGAATCAAGATCTTCGGGTTTTTCAATAAAGCTCTTGCAATACACAATCTCTGCTTCTGCCCGCCCGAGACATTCACACCCCCCTGCCCAAGATAGGTATCATATCCGTCCGGAAACGACATAATGAACGCATGCGCCTGCGCGTCCTTGCACGCCTGTATGATTTCTTCATCCGTCGCTTCCTGATTTCCCCAACGCATATTATCTTTGATTGTACCCGAAAACAACTCGTTTTTTTGAAGCACCATGCTTACTGCATCCCTTAATATTTCGAGATGATACTCTCTGACGTCATGCCCTCCCACAAGCAATTCGCCCTCTGTTGCATCGTAAAGCCTTGGAATCAACTGCACCAATGACGTCTTTGCTGATCCGGTAGCACCTATAATGCCAATCGTCTCTCCGGAATGAATCGTTAAATCAATCTGCTGCAGTACATCCTGTTCCGATTCTGCGCCGTAGCGAAAAGACACATTGCGAAATATAACAGAACCATTCTCAACTTCGGGTGATAGCGACGTGTCTGCATCCTTGATATCCGGATCTTCCTCCAGCACTTCCACCACACGTTCCGCAGATGCTTTCGACATCACCATCATAATAAAAACCATGGACAGCATCATCAAGGACATTAGAATTTGAGATACGTAACTGATGAAGCTGATCAATTCTCCCGTCATCATCGTGCCTGCAACAATCATTCTCCCGCCAAACCATAAGATTGCAATAATCGTAGCATACATGGTCAGCTGCATAATCGGCATTGTGGCTACGATCAGTCTTTGTGCGTGCAGACTGCTTTCCATCAATTTGCTGTTGGCATCATCAAATTTTTCTTTTTCATATTTTGCCCGTACGAAAGCTTTTACAACGCGAATTGCAACCTGATTTTCCTGCACGGATCGATTCAGTCCGTCATATTTGCGGAACATTGCCAAAAACCGGGGATGTGCCATTGCTGAAATCACACCCAGACAAACTGCCAGTACGGGAATCACAATCAAAAAAACTTTTACCAGTGAGCCGTTGATTAGAAAAGCCATATAGGTCGCAACAATCATCATGATTGGTGCACGGAAAAAAATCCTTAACATCATCATAAATGCATTCTGCAGATTATTGATGTCTGTTGTGGATCTTGTGACCAATGACGAAGGCGTAAATTTATCAACGTTGGAAAAAGAGAACTCCTGTATTTTGTAGAAAACACCTTTTCTCACTTCGCTGCCGAATCCCATGCTGGCCTCGGCGCTCAATTTGGAAGCAAGCATCCCGAATCCGAGGGAAACAAGCGCTGCAGCAACCATCACGCCGCCTGTTTTCAGCACGTAAGAAATATCCGCATTCGCGATCCCGATGTCGACAATTTTTGACATTAAAAAAGGAATAAAGATTTCCAAAACCACTTCAATACAGATGAAAACGGGTGTCAGTACCATTGCCTTTCGAAACCGTTTTGTATAAGGTAACAGTTTATTAATCATCTTCTTTCTCTCCTTGTTTGCATCCATGTCTGCAAGGTGGTTTTGAGCGTCGAATAAATTCCCGCACTTTTTGCGGTGTAATTTCTTCCGTAACCAGGTTATTGATCATTCGTTCAAAGAACAAAACCATTTGTTCGCATTCTTCGGAGGTAAAACCATTGAACATTTTCTCATCAATGCCATTAAAAACCTCCCTGCAGTTATTTGTAAGTTCCCGCCCTTTGTCTGTGAGTTTGATGTGATTGTTTCGTAAATCATTTTCATCTGCTGTTTTTTCAAGTAATCCGGCTTTTTCCATCCGTTTAATTGAAGTCGCAATCGAAGGCGGCGACACACAAAGCGTTTCCGCTATTTCTTTTTGCGTACAGTTCTCATTCATTGATGCCTGTTCCAATATCGGCAGCTGCCCTTTGTATAACCCGCACGAAGAAGACGCATTGTGAATATAATAACTGTGTATTGAAAAAAGTATTGCCAGTTTTTTTACAATGTCACGGTAGGATATTTGATCCATGTTATCAATCCCTCTCTATTTAATTAACCAACTAATTGTAAACCGATTAACTAACATGATACCGCTTTTATTTACAATGTTCAATATTTTTGCAATCATTTATTTCTTTTTTTCTTTCAACAGATGTTATTTTTGCGCTTCCTTCATGTAATCGTCACATATTGCTGATAAAATCAGAATGTCTTATAGTATAATAAAACAAACATAATGAGGTTATTCCATGTATCATATCTTGATCGTAGATGATGAAACAAAAATCCGCGAACTGATCAAAAAATATGCGCTCTTTGAAGGGCACACCGTATCGGAAGCATCAAACGGTCTGGAGGCAATTGATATTTGCAGACAGAATCAATTTGATATCATCGTTATGGATGTCATGATGCCTGAACTCGACGGCTTTTCCGCCTGTAAAGAGATTCGAAAATCGGCAGATACTCCTGTGTTGATGCTCTCTGCACGCGGTGAGGAATACGATAAAATACATGGCTTTGAGCTTGGAATCGATGATTATGTCGTCAAACCTTTCTCACCGAAAGAGTTAATGATGCGCATCGATGCCATAATCAAACGCAGCAACAAAGACAATACCGAACAGAAAAATGATATCTTTTTGTATCAGGGACTGACGGTCAATTTCACTGCGCGGCTTGTGTATATTGATGATGAACGTATCGATATGTCACCGAAAGAATACGATCTCTTTTTCTATATGCTTAAAAATCGAAATATTGCACTCAGTCGCGAAAAACTGATTACCGAAGTTTGGGGTTATGATTTTTACGGAGATGACCGCACGTTGGACACGCATGTAAAGCTCCTCAGGAAAAGCTTGCGTGATTACAGCAGAATGATTGTAACGCTGCGCGGAGTGGGGTACCGCTTTGAGACAGTATAAGACCGATTTTTTGAACATGATTAACAAACGGAACAAACTCAGCATTCAATGGAAGATTTATTTCTATTTGACCGGATTTGTTTGTATGATCATTATTGTTTTGTGGTTGTTTCAGATTGTTTTTCTTAATGATTTCTACAAAGCGATTAAAATTGCGGATGTCAAGAGATCGGCAAACAGCATTTCCGACAATATCACGAACAGCAGTCTCAATGATCTCGTTATCCGTTTGGCACAAGAATACCAAATCTGCATCATTGTCATGGACTCATCCGGCAATCAATACATCAGTGTCGATGTATTGCCTGATTGTATTATCCATAAGCTTTCAACAGACAGTCTTTTGAGTATATATCAATCGGCAGTCGATAATGGCGGAAATTACTTGCAATTGTTCACCCGCGAAAAATTCAGCGACTCGCAATATAATGCGCAGCAGTATATCGGAGCCGTACCCAATTACGAATCCGTTATGAAAGAAAGTATTATTTACACAAAAGTAGTGACGCTCGATACCGGAAAGAAGGTAGCAATTTTTATCAATGCTACTGTT
>CAYUFL010000007.1:0-7108 GCA_964444065.1 uncultured Lachnospiraceae bacterium | reverse complement strand
TCAACCGTCTCTACCTTGCGTGTTCAGCTGATTTGGATTACCGTAATCCTGCTTCTTTTGGCTCTTTTGCTCGCATATATTATCTCTAAGAAAATTTCACGACCGATCAAATATATCAACACCTCTGCAAAAGTTCTTGCGCAGGGGAATTATAATGTTTCATTCAACGGTACCGGATATCGGGAAATCAGCGAACTCAGTGACACACTCAACTATGCAGCCGCCGAACTCGGCAAAGTGGAGCAATTCCGCAAAGAGCTGCTTGCCAATGTCTCGCACGACCTGCGTACACCACTGACAATGATTACGGGTTACAGCGAAATCATGCGCGACCTGCCGGGTGAAAATACACCGGAAAATGTTCAGATTATTATCGATGAAGCAAAACGATTGACGGAACTGGTCAATGATCTGCTTGATGTTTCCAAAATGCAGTCCGGCACACAGGCGCTCGTCAAAGAATATTTTAACCTTACTGCATTGATTTCGGCAACGCTCGAACGCTACAATAAAATGAAGCAGCAGGATCACTGCATTCTATTGTTTAATTATACTGAAACTGTTTTTGTAACGGCTGACAGAATGAAAATTTCGCAAGTCATATATAATTTAATCAACAATGCCATTCACTACACGGGAGAAGACAGGCGCGTTCAGATCCGTCAAATCGTCAACGGCGACACTGTCCGTGTGGAAATTTCCGATTCAGGCGAAGGCATTGATTCTGAACGGATTGACTACATCTGGGACAGGTATTACAAAATTGATAAAGAGCACAAACGTGCCGTGATCGGTACAGGTCTCGGACTTTCCATCGTCAAAACAATCCTGCAAATGCACAATGCGCAGTTTGGCGTTGAAAGTGAGCTCGGAAAAGGCAGTACGTTCTGGTTTGAATTACAGATAGCAGCACCCGTCGAATCAATATAACTTCTTATAAAAACGCAAAATACTCGATGCATTCGAGTATTTTGTGTTTTCAGATGATTGAAAGCGAAATCCGTTTCCATACTCCGCTTTTTAAATGATTGCATTCATTTTGCATCCGTTGTATGACTATCTTTTGGTCGCGGTTATCTGATTTTGTTATGAAACAATCTATCTCATTAATAGTTGCATCATAATTGCACCGCTTAACCCATCCACCATTGATTTCGGAAGAAACCAATATTTCTTTTTTACTGCTTTTGCGATGAATTTCAATCTAAAATTTTTCATATGTCACCTCCTAATATTTGCCGTGAATATGTACATATTCACAGACCGCAGACAGATTTTCGATTTTTGCATCTTCTTTCGATAATAAATTCATATCAAGCCCAAAAACATATCCCCCTCCGGGTGCCAGTTCATCAAGACATTTTTTTGCAGCATCAATACATTCCGTTATCGTACCATGTTTCAATAAATTCACGGGCATGCCCCCACCGATACAAAATCTGTTTCCGACCTTGTTTTTAATGTGTCTGATATCTCCGTGCTCAAACATACCCAGCACCGGTCCTTTCGGCATATCCTGCAAGTATTCCAGATATGGAGCCCAATCATTTTCCATATAATACATCACTCTATAACCGGCATCGAATAAGTCTTGCGTCATACGTTTCATAAAAGGAAAATATAGTTTTTCAAAATCTTTAGGTCTTAGGAATGTTGGTAAATGTAAAGGAATAAAGATCAGCCCCGCATCCGTTGGCTTTGGATATGACCCTTTCGCCATGTCAAGCATAAGCGGATGGAGTGCATCACAGGCATCATAAAAATTTTGTGGACATCTTCTGATATCGCTCGATGTTCCTACAAAGTCTCTGAGAAAATCAAGGATGACATCCGGAGGCAAAAAAGTTGCGCCTTTTGCAACAACCGGCACACCCAGTTTATTTTCGATGGCATTCACCGTTTTTTTATCGAAATTTAAATATGCTATGATATCAAAGATTGCGTGATACCACGATTGAATCGCTTTTTCTGAATCATTTAGAATCGGATATTTGCGCGGCAGTATTTTTTCCATAATGAACCCTTGCGGATCATTAATCATGTCTTTATATTCTTCTGCTTGCATGGTTACGCCATGACTGCCTTTGATCTGCACACCGTCTTCAGTGACTTGATAAATACCTTCGCCGAAATTGCCCATCATTTTCAGCGGGATCAAATTCCCTGTACCGTAACTGATGTCGACATAAACCCGTTCATATACTTTTTTAAATGTTTCATATCCCAACATCGGATCTTTTGTATAGGAATCTTTTATACTTGTCCCGGTTACAAGCTGTGCCCATTGTTCGATGATCGGAAAAACAGGTACGATATCGGGCGTACCTTTGTTGAGCGCTGTGTTGAACCTGTTAAGGCGTTCGTGATAAAGTGGATTTTTGATCGTCATAATGAATCCTCTCTCGAATATATTAATTTGTCGCGCGACAAATTTGTTAACTGTATTATATCTATAAATTTGTCTTATGTCAATATTATTTGATTTCAGTATAAATCAATTGTTTTTTTGCTATGAATTGACGTTTTGTTGTATACTGAAAGAAAACACAAGGATACCACCATGGGTAAATACAACGCCGGAATTGCTACACAGGAAAAAATCGTTAATGCTGCAAAAAAAATCTTTTATGAACACGGTTATGAGAAAACAACGATAAAGCAAATATGCGAAGAAGCTGATGTGCTTCGCACAGTATTTACGTACTATTTCCCAGATAAAATAGCACTTGCGGATCATATTTCGAATTATCTGAACATCAAGCTCATGCATGCGTTGATTTCCGAGCAAAATATGCGTTCGGAAAAAATAGATGATATACTACTGTTCATTTACGCATCGATGTGGTTTTTTTACAACATCATGAGTGATCTTCATTTAACCCGTTTTTATGCGGAAGTACTTGGAAATAACACAAAAATACTCATGGGTGATCAATACTATCGAGATCTTTTTAAAAAAATGTATCTCTCCTGCGGAAAAAATCCGGAAAGCAAAGAATTTGAACTCTTTTTTACATACTCCACTGCTTCCCCCGGTGTGTTTTTATATCATTATCTGATGAAATCTTCTGATCTGACGAAAGAAGAAATCGTCACCTTTCTGAATCGTCAGGTTCTGAATGGATTAGGCGTACCCGAAAAAAAACGGGAAGATATTATTTTAAAATCTCTTGAAATGATTCAAGAATCCGACCTCGATTTTAAGAATGTTTTTCTTTCTCCGTATACACTTGAAACTTATAATGATACAGCCAACTGATATCTCTTTCGAGTAAGATATTCAATGGAGGTTTTATGCAAAATCAGAATTATTCCCAAGGACAGCCCGCGTATGAGATGAGTTTTATTTCAACAATGAACCGTGTTTATTTGCTGATGTTTTCAGGTTTGTTTGTCACAGCCATAGCAGCGCTGCTTGGTGCAACTGTCCCTAGTATTCAGAATGCCGTCTTTGGTTCATCTTTCGCTTTTTACGGATTGATGATCGGTGAATTGGTCTTGGTGATCGCGCTTTCGGCAGGGATCAATAAAATGTCCTCCTCGACTGCTTTGACTTTGTTTTTCATTTACGCTTTCGTAAACGGATTGACGCTCTCCGTTATTTTTCTTGTTTATAATATTACTTCGATATATGCGGCATTTGGAGTCACAGCACTCACATTCGGCGCAATGTCATTCATCGGAGCAACAACTAAGCGAGATCTTTCCAATCTGCGTGGATATTTGATGATGGGACTGATCGGTGTTATTATCGCCGGTGTTGTGAATCTGTTTTTGGGAAACAGTATGCTTGATTCTGTTATCAGCATGATTGCCGTCCTCGTATTTGTCGGTTTGACCGCATACGACACACAAACAATTAAACGCATGCTTACATCCGCAGGTGAAAATCCTTACGGAGATTCCATTGAAATCATTCGAAAAATATCAGTCATCGGCGCCTTGAAATTGTATCTCGATTTTATAAATCTTTTCCTGCAGATTCTTCGACTGCTGGGGAAAAAACGATAGTAATTCGTAAAACAAAAGAGAGTACACCGTCTCGGTTGTACTCTCTTTTTATATCAGGAGTTCTTTATGCGTCATCGTTTTTGCTTTTATTTGCTGTAAAGCAATCTGGACTGTCTGTAAAGCTCTTCCCGAAATGGAATTGTCAGATACATGCCCCCATAAAGACTCATAAAGGAAGATTTGCCCGGCACGCAGACTTTTTTTGCGAAATCCGCTGCAAATTTCTTCTGTTCTTCGGCAGAAGTCGTGCTTGGATCAAATGAGTCTGGAATCATGCCGATTGCGATACGATCACCAAATTCTTCAAAGAGTTTTTGCGTGTCGTTCATATCCTGCGGTGTCCATGTATCCCATCCGGCGTCAATGAAGTTTTGTACTCTTGATTCAACGTGCCCGCAGCTGTGCAGATCGGCAATCCAGCCCTTGGAATGGATATGATCTGTCAGCTTTTTCATATAAGGAACGATCATTTCCTCCGCCGTATCGAACGAGAAAAAAGGCGATCGTTGTGAGCCCCAGTCATCATGCACCGTAACCCCGTCAATATTCTCATAATACTGCGCAAACTTATCGACAATTCTGCATCCGAGATCGGTCGTCGCTTCAAACAGTGCCTTCACGGCATCCTGCTGATCTTCGTCAATCAATGCGACCACAGCCGCTTCAAAGCCCATAAATGATACCAAACGTTCAAACCACCAACCATTGATTTGCCATGCAAAATTACAGGTTGAGGGATTCAAAAAAGTTCCGTTGTTTGCTTTGGCGCTGCCTTCCCAATCCCAACTGTCAATATCCGGAAATTGAATCACCCTCTCCCAGTCATTTGCATCTTTTAAAATGTGCGGTTTATCGGGACGCTCCATAGAACCGCCGACCGCAGGTACATAAATCCATTCAATACCGAACATATCTTTCACATAATCTTCTTGCGGGGGCATCATATTTGCTTCAAAAACAAACGCCCTTGCAACATTGTCCGGAATCACACTCGGGCAAAATAAACCTGCTTCATAGCCGAGGCACTGCCAGACGGGTTCTTTTTTTACAGTTCGAATATAGTTTTCTTTCATGGAAATAGGGAAGTCATAAACAGGCAGTTGGTTGCCGAAAAAATCAGGTACTTCTCGCACAACATTCATTTCTTTTTCTTCAAAAGGAATTTTTGACATATTATCTACTCCTATCTATAATTTATTAATGCGGTACCTATTCGCAAAAACAGCACTGCTGTCTGCGATCTTGTTGTCGATTGTTGAAATCTCGAACCCCCAAAATTTACATTCATTTTGATTTCTATGCGTTAACGCATTTTTGCATTACACCTGTTGCTGACGGAAGGATTGCAACAAAATGTTCATGTAATAAGAAATTGCCTCCCTCCACTCTCTTTTTTGATCTTTGCTGCAAGAGTT
Organism: uncultured Lachnospiraceae bacterium; assembly: GCA_964444065.1. Lineage (GTDB taxonomy): Bacteria > Bacillota > Clostridia > Eubacteriales > Anaerofustaceae > JBGMEA01. The sequence continues at coordinate 1,682 of CAYUFL010000007.1, read as the reverse complement.
TCCAATGAACAAGATTCTTTGTTTATTATGTTTAGTACCATATTGGCTATTCATATTTAATTGGCTTGACTTAAAATATCCTTTTATTTAAAGCGTTTTCGAATTACTTGTCCCAAAAACCAATACTGAATTCTACATGAAGTTTAATCCATTAAGTATATTTATTATAAAATTCAATAATGGTTTTGTCAAGAAAATCATGATGGAAATTTTCAAAATTCCATTTTGCTAAATGATACAATTTTCTTTTCATTGCCATATGGTTATGTTATATTATTAGAATATGGAAAACATGGAAGAAAAGACCAATCGCAGAGACGAAATTATTTCTGTTGCAACAAAATTATTTTACGAAAAAGGTCTTAAAAACACCTATTTCGAGATGATTGCGAATGAGCTGAATATCACAGCTCCGCTGATCAGCTATCACTTTAAATCAAAAGACAATCTTGCCAAATCCGTTTTCGAAAAGATCGGCGCAGATATAAAAAACGCGATTTCTGAAAAAATGTACCTCAGTAAGATACCTTATGATCTGAAAGTATCGACTGTTGTTGATTTTCTTACGCTTGATATGATCTGGAATCAAGACGAAAATGCGCGTAATTTCTATTTGGAATATTTAAATTGTGGGTTTGAATCCACAATTACGGATAATTATATCAGCTTCTATAAAATTCATGACAGGCAGTATCATCTGGATATAGACAGAGACTGCGGCGAATTGTCAATGCTCGCAACGGCTGCCACATTTGCCGGATTTGCGCTTTCTTACGCTTATTATACGAATAAACTTGATTGCAAAACACACGAACAGTTTGTTGATTATTCTATAAAAATGCAATTCAGATTTATGAGAATTCCGGAAGATGAAATCGATAAAATTATCCGCGTCGGCAAAGATATTTTCCAAATGATGGCAATCGAAATCGCTCCTTATTTTCAAATAAAATAAATAAAAAAAGGTCTGACAAATATCAGACCTCAGACTGCTGAATAAGTAACGTCAGCAGTTATTTTATTGAGAAAATATGAAGAAAATCAGTTGTTCCCACCAAAGAAATTACCGATTCCGATTCCTCCGAGCAAACTGCCTTCTTCCTTGCTGCCTCCGCCCATTTTGGATGCCGATACGATGCGATCCGCAAGCCTGGAGAGAGGAAGAGACTGGAGCCATACCGTACCGGGACCTGTCAATGTCGCCAGAGTAAGACCCTCTCCGCCGAAAAGTGCAGTTTTTATATTGCCCGCAAACTGAATGTCGTAATTAATCGTTGTTGACATTGCAACGAGACACCCTGTATCAAGCATCAGTTTTTCTCCCTGCTTGAGTTCTTTTTGAATAATCATTCCACCCGCATTCATAAAAGCGAGTCCGTCTCCTTCGAGACGCTGCATAATAAATCCTTCGCCGCCGAACAACCCCACTCCGATTTTTTTCTGGAATGCAATACCGATCGAAATACCCATCGCTGCGCATAGGAATGCGTCTTTCTGGCAAATCAATGTTCCTCCAAAATCGCTCAGATCAAACGGAATAACTCTGCCCGGATAGGGTGCCGCAAAAGCAATACATCTTCTTTCCGGTGCTTTGTTTGTAAATGACGTCATAAACAGGCTTTCACCTGTCAGCATGCGTTTTCCCGCAGAAAACAACTTGCTTTTCATATCTGATCCTTCTT
>CAYUFL010000006.1:12408-66618 GCA_964444065.1 uncultured Lachnospiraceae bacterium | reverse complement strand
TGCCGATTGGCCGCTGCTTTCTGTCAACTATACCGGCAAGACACAATTTTTGTTTCGTATCAATAAAGGGGTGCTGGATATTTCCGATGATTTTGCACTCAATCAATACACGCCTGAAGATGATCGGCGTATCCCGTTTCGGAATATGATCTATATCGGTGACGGGCTGACCGATGTTCCTTGTATGAAATTGGTCAAAGTGAACGGCGGGCAGTCAATTGCCGTTTATCAGGAAAAGGAAAATGTGCGGAGCCTGCTTGAACAGGATCGGGTCAACCATATTGCTCCTGCCGATTATTCCGATCAGAGCGAACTGGACATTCTTGTAAAAAGTATTTTGCAAAAGATGAAAATAGAAAACGAGTTGGTTGCAATCCGAAAAATACAGAGACAAAGTTATCGGAATCAGAATAAGTAAAACAAATAAACCTGCAGCCGCAGGTTTATTTGTTTTACTTATGATTATAGTTTTAAAATAAACTGATGATCCGCACCCACCCAGTTTCGTTTGATTTCTCGCGGTTCATGTTCGTGAACGAGAAAAGAAATTTTGGCATTGACTCGGTAGCGGACAATTCTCCCATTTTCAACAATTGCTTGGAAGTCACTGATATTAACCTGCTGAATATCTTGTACACTCAGAGAAGCTTCCCTGACTGCCTCTTTTGCAGCTGCTTCCCAGCTTTGATTTGATTCTGCCACAAGTTCAATTACTTTGATGACTGACATCGGTTAGACTCCTTTCTTTGCGTTTTCTGCGCAATTTGTGAATGATGAATATCGCTTCGCACAGAATAAATTTCCATATTATATTGAATATAACATAAATAATATCATAATTCAAGCAGGCTTTGCTTTGCTGCCTGTAGGGCAAGACTGTATATCGATCGTATTCACTGAAAGTGAATGTTATGTAAAATTTTTTCATATTGCGATACTCGAATTCCGGGATGATTTAAAATCCAACAGTAATTTCTTATGGTATAATATCATTACAAAACCATCATGGAGGATCCATGGCGACATATCAGAAGACATTTGCGACTCGATCAAAAATCATTCATGTAGCATGCGAATTATTTTGTGAAAAAGGCTATGAGCATACCACTACGCGTGAAATTGCCGAAGCTGCAGGAATTTCCAGAGGGAATCTTCAGTATCATTTTCCGAATAAAATTGATATTGCCAAACAAATCGGACAAGAGTTTATCGACAATCTGTTTTTGGAAATGCGCGAAATTCTTTTTCATAGCGTAAATGATCTGATTTTACGTGATACGATTCATATCAATTGCTTCGTATCTGTCTTTTTATCGGATAACCGGTACACAAAGTTTTATCACGAACTGGGGAAAATGAATTTACTGTCCGAGTTGTTGATCAACTCAAATATCAGACATTATATCGAACAGGCGGATTATCTGCGGCTGAATATTGACAAGCGCCTGCTGATCGGGTACAGCACAGTTTTTGTTTCGACGATGGTATCGTTGATTATGGCGAAAGACGAGCAAAAAAACATGCTTTCGAATGATGAGATTTACGAAGCATGTCATATTGTGCATTTAGTTTTTTAAAAATGGATCAGCTCAAAATTCATGAATATATTAAGCAGGCGAAGCAATACTCAGACCGTATCGGTTGGGAAATGAGCAGTCTCACAGAGATTAAAGTCAAACAATTCGATCAGACAATATAAAAACGGACAGATTGTCCGTTTTTTGATTTTGGCTATTCTTGAAACAATACGATAGCAAAGTAGACAACTTTACCCGGTCCTGCGTAGTACTGCATTTTCTCCTGCATGGATAATTTTACAACATCGATTCCGCTTCCCTCCATTGAATATTGCGTTTTTTCTGGGAATCGGCACGGCTGACCGTCGGTTGCGGTACAGCTTTTGCACAAGGTGCAAGGACCGACTGCCATCACAACCACATCCTCTTGCTCAAATAGTTTGCGCAGATTCTGATAAACTTCGTTTAAAGCAAAACTGTTGTTTTCCAAATCTTCCAGATCTTCAATGTCATCAAAATTATAATCCATCGTATATCCGATGAGATAAGCTTCGTCATATTTCAGAATACGCTGTTTGCGTTCTTCCTCACTGCCGTTGGGGGGACATCCGTGATTCTTTCCGAAATATCCGCAGGTATTTTTTTCACATTGTTTGTAAACTTCTTGATCAAACGGGATTACCTCTGTTCGGATTAATTTGTGTTCCGAGAACCCCAACGCATCAAACGCTTTTATCAGTCTGTCTTTCAGATCATTCATATGTTGTTCCTTTCAATATCATGATTCTTTGTATAATACCAGTGCAAAAAATACCATCTTTCCAACTCCTGCGTTGTAGGTCATTTGCTGCTGTTTGGAAAGTGATACGACATCAATGCCGCAGCCTTCCATTGAATATTGTGTCTGATCGGGAAATCTGCACGGTTTGTTTTCGGGCGCGGTACATTCGCTGCATAGGGTGCACGGACCGACTCCCAATACTTTCACATCAGAGTCTGCAAACTGCTTTCTCAGTTTACTGTGTTTTTCTTTCAGTATGATCTCATAGTTTTCCATGTCTGTTTTGGTGCGAAATGGTACGGTAATGCTGATGATAAAGGCATCTCTGTAGTCAAGGATCATATTCCGTCGCTCATCTTCGCTGCTTTCCGGTGACGGACATGCATGATTTTTCCCGAATTTACCGCAGGTATTGCGTTCGCATTGCGCAAAAACATCGTGAGAAAAAGGAATTTTTGTTGTTTTGATTTGCTTATACTCAGAGTAACCAATCTCGCGAAACGATTCGGTCAGTTTTCTTGTCAAGGTTTCCATGATGCGCTCCTGCGTATAGAATTAAATTGATTATAAACTGTCAAAAAATAAAACTCAAGTAAATTCGAGTGAATTCAATAAGTAACTATAATTTATTCAAGATAAAGTACCAAAAAGGAGCAGAATTTTTCATCTGCTCCTTTTGTGATTTGATTAGCGTAGCCATTTCAAAATGGTCGGTATTCCACCTGAACGCTGACCCATTGCGCTGTTGTAAATTTGTCCACAACCCATTGCGCGTTGAAACGTCCGAGTCCCGAGAACTTTTCTCCGCCGAACATAATCTGCGGTTCGTCATTAATGGATTGGTCGTTTACATGACACATGCCGGACTCTACCCGTTTTGCCAACTGCATACCGCGGTACAGATCTTTTGTGAAAACAGACCCGCTCAAACCATATTCTGTGCCATTTGCAATCCGGAGCGCCTCTTCCTGATCCATCGCTTTTATGATGCAGATGACAGGCCCGAACACCTCGTATTTTGCGGCGGGCATATCGTTTGTCACATCTGTAAATATCCAAGGATAGATTAAATTTCCTTCAGTTTTGCCTTGCAGCGCTATCTTTGCCCCTGCTTTTACGGTTGCGTCTATGTATCCTTCAATACTTTTCACTTGTGTCTGATTGATGATCGGTCCGATGAATGTGTCCGGTTCGGCTGGATTGCCGACTTTGATGTGTTTCGTTATTTCAACAAAGGTTGTGATGAACTTATCATAGATGCTCTGATCAACGATGATCCGATTGAGTGCCATGCAGACCTGTCCCTGATGGAAGAACGCACCGAATACGGCTGCTTTGGCAGCATGTTCAATATCTGCATCGTCAAGTACGATCATTGCATTATTTCCGCCAAGCTCCAATGAAACGTCTTTCAGGTTCTTCCCTGCAATTTCGCCGATGCGATGTCCGACAGCGGTGGAGCCTGTGAACGAAATCAGTTTTGGTATCGGATGAGACACAAACGCGTCGCCTATTTCTGAGCCTGCACCTGCGACCACATTGAACAGACCTTTCGGAAATCCTGCCCGTTCAAAGAATTCCGCAATCAGGAAAGCCGCACCCGGTGTATCGGAAGAAGGTTTCATCACCACAGCATTACCGGTTGCAATTGCAGGAATCACGGAACGCATTGCCAATACAAGAGGTACGTTCCAAGGTGTGATAACGCCGATGACGCCTTTGGGTTTGCGGATAATATAATTTTCTTTTCCGGGAATATTTGACGGCATAATTTTGCCGTCCATCATCAGCGGAAATCCCATTGCTTCCTTGACAATTGCGATACTGGCAAAGAACTCAAAATCACACTTCGGCACCACTGATCCGCCTTCTTCTCTGATCCAGAAGTACACGTCATCGTGCATTTCTACAATTGCCTGTGCCAGTTTTTCCAGATACCCCTGTTTTTCTGCAGGAGAGGTTTTTTCCCATTCTTTCTGCGCTGTTTTGGCCGCCGCGAATGCTTTGTTCAAATCGGCTTCGCTTGCGCTGCGATAGGAATAGATGGTTTCATTCGTAAAGGGATTGACGTCGGTCATTATCGTACTCCCTGTACCTTCCACCCATTCTCCGCCGATATACTGTTTCGGATATGCTCTCATACGAATCCTCCTAATTGAGTGTTTGATACTGTCATCTTATACTTATTTAATATTAAAAACAATAGATTCAAATATTTCTAATGATCTATAATGTATGTATGATACAATATTGATAAACCACGATGCCATATGCCTGAAAAGGAGGTCATGAATCAATGCGAACTATGAATTTACCGGACAATCCAAACTTAAAATTAACATTTGATCAAGACAAATTAAAAGATATCTGGCTTGCGGGCGGATGCTTCTGGGGAACGGAAGCCTACTTTGCGCGCATTTTCGGTGTGGCTGAAACAAGCGTTGGTTATGCGAACGGAAAAACCGAACATCCGACGTACCATGATCTGCACAATACAGAGCACGCAGAGACTGTGCATATTCGTTACGATCCTGTGCGCATCAGCTTGTCTCAATTGCTGCGGTATTTTTTTGATATTATCGATCCCACGGTTTTGAACCGTCAGGGGAACGACATCGGCAGGCAATACCGCACGGGTATTTATTATGCGGATGAGAGTGATCTTCCGATGATCCGCTCTGTTGTTGACGAAATTCAGAAACAATATAAAAGACCGATCGTGACAGAAGTTACGCCGCTGATTCATTATTTCGAGGCGGAAGAATACCATCAGAAGTATCTCGATAAAAATCCGGGCGGATACTGCCATGTGGATTTTTCGAAGATTCCGTCACCGCCGACGGATGGTTTCTACAGCAAACCCGCCGATGAAGAATTGAAGCAGAAACTGACGCCGCTTCAGTATGATGTAACGCAGCACAGTGCTACGGAGCGACCGTTTCAGAATGAATTTTTTGACCATTACGAAAAAGGTATTTATGTGGATGTTGTCACAGGGGAGCCATTGTTTGTTTCAACAGATAAGTTTGAGTCGGGCTGCGGTTGGCCGAGTTTTTCAAAACCGATTCAGGCAGAATTTTTGAAAGAGCATACAGACAAAACCCTTGGCATGCTCCGTACGGAAGTGCGCAGCAAATCGGGTGACAGTCATCTGGGTCACGTGTTTACGGACGGACCGCGAGATGCAGGCGGTTTGCGTTATTGTATCAACAGTGCGGCACTTCGCTTCATTCCGCTCGACGAGATGAAGAATGAGGGCTACGAACAATACATCCCGCTTGTAAAATAAAAGATGATTTCTGTTTAAGAAAGGAGACGATCATTATGTTAAAAAATATTGATGCTGAAACGGTTCTCAATCTGGGCAATCAGGTTACCTACCAGAAAGGGCAGGTGGTCAGTAAAACGCTCGCGCAGAACGCTGCGCTCAGTTTGACCTTGTTTGCGTTTGACAAAGGTGAAGAAATCAGTTCGCACGAATCCGGCGGGGACGCAATGGTCACTTGTTTGGACGGGGAAGGAAAAATCACAATCGACGGGAAAATATATTTATTAAAAGAAGGGGAATCGATCGTCATGCCTGCGAAGAAACCGCATGCGGTTTATGCAATTGAGCAATTTAAGATGTTTCTGGTGGTGGTGTTTCCTGCCGAAGAATAAAATACAAAAAGAGTATCGCACGACGCGGTACTCTTTCAATTTTGATGATAGCTTGAAGTTTTACAGTTGGGAGATTTACAATCGCGTTAGCCAGCAAGGAAAATTCAAAAAATGATGGCGGTAGTTTGCACCAAATTTATATTGCTTTACGAAATTTAAAGCGATTCGAAACGCATGCTTGATTAAAACAATATTTTTGGGTTTTTCTACGCTACTGAACAGTAATTTTCCCCGTCATATTTAATTAATCTTATGTATAGCCCTATATTAATTTACGATCTCCGTCTTGTAAATCAGATTCATCTGATTAAGAAAGACCTCTTGATTCGCTGTAAATGTGGCGCACTCGTTTCCCGACACGATGGTTTTCAGCCCGTATTTGTATGCCCCGTATACGGTATTGAATACACAGATGTCCGTACAAACCCCTGCCACGCGTACGGTATCAACTTTGTTCTCTTTCAAAATGGCACAGAGATTGGTTTCGTAAAAAGCGTCATACTCGCTTTTTTTCAAAAAAAGAACATTCGGCTGCCCCTTATGCTCCTCATACCATTTTGCGATTTCTCCGTAAAGCTGCGCACCCCATGTTCCGCTGACATTGTGCGGTGTCCAGAGCAGAAAATGTTCGTCGTTTTCTTTGTGGTCATCCATGCAGAATACGATCAGTTCGTTGCGCTCATTCGCCTTGTCCAGTGATTTGATAATTGACGGGACAATCTCCTGTGCGGGTTTTCCCGCAGTCAGTGACCCCTTGTCATCCACAAAATCATTGCTCATATCTACCACAAGATATGCTTGTTTCATTTGAAATTCCTCCGATACAAACTTTGACGGCAACTGAATTCATGTTTGCTAAAGACGGTAGACACTGTTGACTCCGTTAATGACGGAAATTTTGCCCAGCAGCTTATCGACCTGTTTGGTGTTTTGGATGATGACATCCATATTCATAAAAGCGGAACCGTCTTTTTGTGTTTTCACGGTCATTCCCGTGATGCTGATTCCCTCGTTGCTGATCGTCGTGCTGATGTCGCTCAACAGACCTTTTCGATCCGATGCTTTGATAACGATTTCCGCAGAGAATTTCTCACTGATCGGACTCTCCGATATCCAACTGACTTCAATGAGCCGTTCGGTGTCATTTGTGCTTTTGATATTAATGCAGTCTGCACGGTGTACGGAAATACCTCTGCCGCGCGTGATATATCCCATAATATTGTCGCCGGGTACGGGCATACAGCATTTTGCGAATTTGACGGACAGATCATTGTGCCCCTGGACATTGACAGTGCGTCCTTTGTCTCCGTGTTTCGGGGCCGAGATAATTGGTACAACGGTTTCTTCTTCTGGGAAATCTTGTTTGAAATTTTCTTTTACGCGCTGAATGACATATCCGGCGCGGATACCGCCGTATCCGATCGATGAATACAAGTCTTCCCAGCTTGTGATATTGAATCGTTTAAAGATAAAATCGGCGTATTCATTGCGGATGATATCATTCATATTCAGCTTCGCATGCTTGATTTCCCGCTCAAGCATATCTTTGCCTTTTTGCACATTCTCTTCTTTGTCCGTTTTTCGAAAATGGCTGCGTATTTTGTTTTTTGCGTGTGTGCTGACAACTACTTTGAGCCAATCTCTGCTGGGCCCTTTTGATGCAGGATTGGTAATGACCTCGACAATATCTCCGGTTTTCAGTTTTGCGTTCAGCGGAATGATTTTCCCGTTAACTTTGGCTCCGACACATTTATTTCCGACATCGGAGTGAATACGATACGCAAAATCAAGGGGGGTTGCCCCCATCGGAAGTTCGATTACTTTTCCTTTCGGTGTAAATACGAATACTTCATCCGTATATAAATCTTTCTTGACCGCATCCATGAACTCGTCTGAGTCCTGCAGTTCCTGATCCAGCTCTTTGAGTTCCCAAAGCCAGCGAAGACGCTCGCTCATTTCATCGGAACCTTGTTTGCCTTCTTTGTATTTCCAATGTGCAGCGATCCCGTATTCGGCGATCTGATGCATATCTTTTGTTCTGATTTGAATTTCGACGGGTGAACCGCCGGGACCGATTACTGTGGTATGCAGCGATTGATACATATTCGGCTTCGGCATGGCAATGTAATCTTTGATTCTTCCCGGAATCGGTTTCCACAAAGTATGTACCCAACCGAGTACGGCATAACAGTCATTGACACTGTCAACCAATACTCGAATTGCAATCAAATCATAAATCTCACTGAAATTTTTTCCGTTTTGCATTTTTTTAAAAATGCTGAAAAAATGCTTTGGTCTGCCTTCAATGGAAAATTTGATTGATTCCTTTGTCAATTTGTCGCTCAATACATCTACGACATTGCCGATATATGCTTCTCGTTCCTGACGCTTCTGAGCGACCTTCTCGACGAGCTGATAATATTGTTCCGGTTCCAGATAGCGTAGGGCAAGATCTTCAAATTCCCATTTTATTTTAAAGATACCGAGACGATGCGCGATCGGCGCATAGATATCAAGTGTTTCGGTTGCTTTGGATATTTGTTTCTCTTTACTCATAGCGGACAGTGTTCTCATATTATGAAGCCTGTCTGCCAATTTAATAATGATGACGCGTAAATCGTTGGCCATCGCAATAAACATTTTTCGGAAAGACTCCGCTTGCTGATCTTCTTTGTTGGAGTATTCCAGTTTTGTGATTTTCGTGACTCCGTCAACCAAATCAGCGACTTCTTTCCCGAAATTGTCCTCAATATCCTTATATGTATAATTGGTATCTTCAACAACATCATGAAGCAAGCCTGCAATGATCGTCGGCATGTCCATCTTCAAGCCTGCAAGAATATAGGCGATTTCAACAGGATGCGTAATGTAAGCTTCCCCGCTGAGTCTTGTTTGGTGCGTGTGCGCATTTTCCGCAAAACCGTATGCGGTTTGCAGTAACTGCAAATCGGCGGTCGGATTATATTCGGATACTAAATGTGTTACGTCTTCGATGGTTGCCATAACGCTATCGCCTCTCAGAAAAATAAAAGAGCAAAATATCACATAGTATGTATTGGTATATGTAACTAATAATTATAATGGCAATTAGTTGGTTTTGCAAGTATCGGATCGTGTGAAAATCGGCTTATTGTAAAGAAAAAGCAGCGATTTCGATGTTCGCTGCATAATTTATGCGGATTCTGTGGAGCGCGTGAGAATTATGTTACAATTTCAAGGAAGGCTTTTGTTTTCTGAGGAGCATGCGTAATCCGAAAAAGCAGAGAACGACGCACATTCCGTAGAAGAGAAGGGACTGAGTGACAGTTGACGGAAAATTGCTCAGCGCATTTGTCATAAACGGGAAATTTGACAAATTGAAAATCATATGTATTACGATCGGTACCAGGATGTTTTCAAATTTCGAATAGGCATAAGCCAAAACACATCCCAATAAAAATGCGTAAATAATTTGAATGACGGTAGGCGCATGCATTAATGCGAAAATGAGAGCTGACAGGACAATGGCTGAATTTTCGTTCATATAGGACCGCATTCTGTTGAATATCAATCCTCGAAACAATAGTTCTTCGCTGATCGGTGCAAGAATGCCAACCGAAATGAGATTGATCCACAGGTTGTCCTGAAGCAGCAAATTCATTGTTTCCGAATATGAAGTGAATAATGAGGTGTCGCCCCAGATGGAATACAATATTTGAAGCAGAATCGTAACGGCAATAAAAAAACCGATACTTAATGCGCCGATTCCAATATATTCTCTCGGTTTGATTTGATTCTGAAATCTTCTGTCAAATGATCGATATTCATGTTTGAAAAAAAGGAGACCCATTATCAGCAGAACCACTGACGACACAGCGATCATTAATTTTGAATTCTGCGCCATTGCAGTATTGAGTACTTTATTCAGCAGATCATCAGTCGACAAATTCGGGTCAGCCGACATAAATTGCACGGCCAGTATCATTTCGTATATCGAACCTACAATGAAATTGATTGCAAAATAAATAAACAATGGAATAAAACAATACAGTGATTTTGAAAAGCCCGTCTGTGGTGTATTTGGTTTCATATATTACTCCGGTCAATTTTGTTACTGTGTGTATCTTAAAACAAATAAAGGAATTAATCAATAAAAACAGAAAAACACTTGCATTTTATCCAATGCATGGTATAATAACTTTTGCAAGGCGAGAAAGCCTTTTTTTCGTGAAAATTTTTATTAATTATAAAACAAAGGTGTGTAAAAATGAGAGTAAAAGTAACGCTTGCATGCACAGAATGCAAACAAAGAAACTACGACACAATGAAGAACAAAGATCGACCCAAAGAAAGAATGGAACTGCAAAAATACTGCAAATTCTGTAAGACTCATACACTGCACAAGGAAACAAAATAGACCGCTTTGCGGCAGGGAGGTCACTAAATGGCAAACAAAACCCCGAGCACGTCTAATAAGGCGAAGCCGAAAGCGAAATCCGTACAGAAATCATCTGCGAAACCGGCTGTAAAAAAACAGTTTTTTCTGATCAGATGGGTAAAAAACATCGTGAATTATTTTGTGGGCGCATACAATGAGCTTAAAAAAGTCACGTGGCCTACCGGCAAAGAACTGATGAAAAGCACTGGTATCGTAATCTTGATCATTGTATTCTTTAGCGTCTTGATCTATTTTTTCGATACGATTTTTTCATATCTGACAAATCTGATCTACAATTTGGGTTAAGGACGTGAAAGAATGAATGAAGCGAACGGTGCGAAATGGTATGTTGCACATACGTATTCGGGTTATGAAAACAAAGTAAAAGCAAATATTGAAGCAACCGTACAAAGCCGAAACATGGAAGACATCATTCTGGAAGTGGTGGTGCCGATGCATGATGTGGAAGAAACCAAAGGCGGAGTGCGCAAATCGGTTGCGAAAAAAATCTTTCCCGGCTATGTCATGGTTAAAATGTTTATGACGGATGAGTCGTGGTACGTCGTACGCAACACACGAGGCGTAACAGGTTTCGTCGGACCGGCATCCAAACCGGTTCCGCTGACCGATGATGAATTGACGAATCTGGGCATTCGCGAAAAAATGCCGGTGATTGATTTGAAAGTTGGCGATGAGATCAAAGTCGTCAGCGGACCGTTTGAAGGATTTGACGGTTTGATTGAAGAAATTAATTTGGAAAAACGCAAGTTAAAAGTGAACATTTCCATGTTCGGCAGAGAAACACCTGTCGAATTGGACTTCGTTCAAGTTAAGAAGTTATAGGAAAGTGTAACAGGAGGAAATACAATGGCAAAGAAAGTAATCGGTCTGATCAAACTGCAGATACCGGCAGGGAAAGCAACTCCAGCTCCCCCGGTTGGTCCTGCGCTCGGTCAGCACGGCGTCAATATCATGCAGTTCTGCAAAGAATATAATGCAAGAACGGAAAAACAGGCGGGGCTGATTGTTCCAGTCGTAATTACCGTTTATCAGGATAATACCTTCACGTTTGTAACCAAAACGCCGCCGGTAGCGGTGCTCATTAAAAAAGCGATCGGTATCGAAAGCGGTTCGGCTAAACCGAACGTACAAAAAGTCGGTAAAATCACAAAAGAACAAGTCAAGGAAATTGCCACAGTAAAAATGCCGGATATCAATGCAGCCAGCCTCGAAGCGGCTATGAGCATGGTTGAAGGAACTGCCAGAAGTATGGGCATTACAATCGCTGAATAAGTATGAATTCGCCGTTATTGTGGGAGGCGTAATACCACAGAAAGAAAATCATGAATAAAACAAAAAATTATGCAATCAAGAAAGAGCAGATCGAAAAGGGCAAATTCTATGAATTTGACGAAGGTACAGCTCTGGTAAAAAAACTCGCTACCTCGAAATTTGATGAAACAATCGAACTTCACGTCAGACTCGGTGTTGACTCCAGACATGCGGATCAACAGGTGCGCGGCGCTATCGTTCTTCCGAACGGAACAGGGAAGTCGGTGCGTGTGCTGGTTTTTGCAAAGGGCGAAAAAGCCAAAGACGCAGAAGCTGCCGGTGCGGACTTTGTCGGTGCAGAAGATATGGTGGAAAAAATCCAAAAAGAAAATTGGATGGATTTCGATGCCGTTGTTGCAACGCCTGATATGATGGGACTTGTCGGACGTCTCGGTAAAATTCTCGGACCCAGAGGTCTGATGCCGAACCCGAAAACAGGTTCTGTAACGATGGATGTTGCGAAAGCTGTGAGTGAAGTAAAAGCAGGTAAAGTAGAATATCGATTGGATAAAACAAACATCATACATTGTCCTGTAGGGAAAGCAAGCTTTTCTGAAGAAGCTCTTTTGGAAAACATTACGACACTCGTTGATGCAATCAAAAAAGCAAAGCCTTCGGCAGCAAAAGGACAATATTTCAAAAGCGTTACACTGGCTAGCACTATGAGCCCGGGTGTGAAATTATCGGTTGCAAAGCTATAGCTTTTATGATATACTGACCAATAATGAAACAAAACCGCAGACAGCAGGTGTGCAAACTTAAATATCCTGCCGAGGTAAAAAGCAAACAGATTTTTTTGCTCTTTATCCTGTGCGGTAAAGAGCTTTTTTATGCTCTTTCCATTCAGAATAATGATGAAGGAGGGAAAACGATGTCCTCAGGCGCAATACTGGAACAAAAAAAGCAGATCGTTTCCGAAATAGCGGAAAAAATGAAGTCTGCACAATCATTTGTAATCGTGAATTACAAAGGCATCAATGTGGAGAAAGTAACAGCATTGAGAGTCAAAGCGCGGGAAATGGGTGTGGAATATAAAATCTACAAGAACACATTCCTTCGATTTGCCGCACAAGAATGCGGATATGACGAACTTGTGAGTTGCTTTGAAGGAACGACTGCAATTGCGTTCAGCAATACGGATGCGGTTGCTCCGGCAAAATTAATTGCTGATTTTGCAAAAGACAATAAACTACAGACACTTGAATTCATTGGCGGCGTGATAGACAACGCTGTAACGGATGCTGACTCGATTCAAAAAATCTCGCAGTTACCGTCCAAAGAAGTGCTCATCGCAAAAATGTTGGGCAGCTTGAATGCACCGATCGCAAACTTTGCATATGTTATCAATGCGATCAAAGATCAAAAAACAGCTTAAATAGCAAAAAACGAATTGGAGGATATAAAAATGTCAGAAAAATTTCAATCAATTATAGACGAAGTAAAATCAATGACAGTGCTCGAACTGAGCGAATTGGTTAAAGCTCTTGAAGAAGAATTTGGTGTGAGTGCTGCAGCTCCTGTTGCAGGTGTTGCTGTTGTTGCCGCTGCTGAAGTGGAAGAACAGACAGAATTCAACGTAGTGCTTACAGATGCAGGTGCTGAAAAACTGAAAGTTGTTAAAGCTGTCAGAGAAGTAACCGGTCTCGCGCTGAAAGAAGCAAAAGATTTGGTTGATAATGCTCCGAGCACAATCAAAGAAGCAATTTCCAAAGAAGAAGCTGAAATCATCAAAACAAAAGTAGAAGAATCCGGCGGAAAAATCGAAATCAAATAGTTATGATTGAAGCGCGAAATTATACGGGACGGACAGCATTGCTGTTTGTACCCGTATTTTTTTGTGTTATAATTATATTGGTGTAATATTCTGTTTTGATGGGCAATACCCCGCAGAAAGATACCGAGAGGTATGGCGTTTCGAAATTGTCATATCAACAACAGAGGTAGGAAATGCTTAAAAATAAAAAGGGAAAAAAAATGGAAACAGCAGACAAAAAGACTACATTATATGACGAAAACGAATATACTCTTCCGCTTTTGCATGTTGATGGTTATATTATAGGACCTGAAATTAATACGGTAATCGATCTGGATACGGAAGATGCATTGCTTGCAGTGGAACATGCTGCAAAAACATCGCATCTGCTTTGTTTTGTTAATGGATTCGATCCAAAAAGTGATCCTCAGAATACGGCACTCAAAAAAATCGGCTGTATCGCTGATATGAGAGACATTGTTAAAATAAGCCACAATTCTGTCAGAATCAGTGTAAAAGGGATCAACAGAGGGATTATCTGGGAATACATAGAATCAGAATCATTCTACATGACACGAGTGTCTCCTTTTACCTATGATATGACTAAAGTCTCGGAAGAAGAAAAAATACTGATGCAGCTCTTGATTGATAAATACATCGGATATCTGAATTTGATCGGACGTTTTGATGATTTTTATGAAAAGCAATTGGAAGAGCAGCATCCGGATAAGGTGACTGATTTTATTACGTCCAATCTGCCGCTTTCCTCGGATGAATATTATACGTTAATGGAGCACGCGAACACGGATGCCAGACTGAAAGCAACCATCGAAATTCTCGTGCGTTTAACCAATATCGCCGAAATGGAGCTGGAACTGGAAAAAGAACTCGTTCTGACTTTGTCAAATGATCAGAAAGCACGCTATTTAAGAGAAAAGAAGCAATTGATCAACAAAGAACTCAATGAAGATGACGAAGATGAAACCATAGATGAATATCGCTCAAAACTGGAAGCACTGCCTCTGCAGGATGAGTACAAAAAACGGTTGCTGAAAGAAATGGATCGCTTTGAAATGACCCCCATGGGATCGCAGGAAGCTTCTGTTATTCAGTCATATCTCGATTACGTCCTCGATTTGCCTTGGGAAAAAGCGGATCAGGATGACTTTGATATCAAGCAAGCATCTGAAATACTCGATAACGAGCATTATGGTTTGGAAAAAGTCAAGGAAAGAATTTTAGAATACTTGTCAGTGATCAAATTAACCCATTCGCTGAAGAGTCCGATTCTCTGTTTGGTCGGTCCTCCGGGCGTAGGAAAGACCTCTATCGCAAAATCGATTGCCAATGCGATCGGAAGAAAGTTTGTGCGCATTTCATTAGGCGGAATGCATGACGAAGCAGAAATCAGAGGTCACAGAAAGACGTATGTCGGCGCAATGCCAGGCAGAATTATCGCCGGACTTCGTCAGGTACAAAGCAAAAACCCGGTATTCTTGCTTGACGAAATCGACAAATTGACGAAGGATATTAAAGGAGATCCCGCATCTGCACTGCTCGAAGCACTGGATCCGGAGCAAAATGTATCATTTACGGATACCTATATCGAAATTCCGTTTGACCTGTCGGATGTGATGTTTATTACAACGGCAAATATGCTTTCCACAATACCCGCACCATTGCTTGACCGTATGGAAGTCATCGAACTTCCGGGCTATATGCCGAGTGAAAAACTGGAAATAGCGAAGCGCCATCTGATCGAAAAACAGATGAAAATGAACGGCATTACACAAGAGAATCTAACATTGGATGATGAACTATTATATGAAATCATCTATAACTATACGCGTGAATCAGGTGTACGGCAATTGGAACGTTCGATTTCCGCTCTTTGCCGAAAAGCCGCGAAAAATCTGATTGTTGACGGAAATGAAAAACTTACCCTTACGAAAGATACGCTTTCCGAATATCTCGGCAAAAAGGTTCATACTTATGATATTGCGAAAGACGAATCGGTGATCGGGGTAGTGAACGGACTTGCGTGGACAAGCGTAGGCGGAGACATGCTGCAAATCGAAGTTGCAATTGCAGAAGGCAGCGGAAAATTGGAGCTGACGGGACAATTGGGCGATGTAATGAAAGAATCTGCGAAAACCGCAATCGGACATATTCGCGCCAATGTTGATAAGTACGATGCGCAGGAAATCCATTGGGACAAAATTGACATTCATGTTCATGTTCCGGAAGGAGCTGTTCCGAAAGACGGTCCCTCTGCAGGCATTACGATGACTACGGCGCTTATTTCGGCGCTTACAAAAAAAGCGGTTCCTCAAAAAACCGCGATGACGGGAGAGATTACGCTGGTAGGAAAAGTCCTTCCGATCGGCGGACTGAGAGAAAAGCTGTTGGCAGCGAACCGCTCTCAGATTACCCGTGTGATTATTCCGACCGAAAATAGGGAAGATCTGAAAGAAATCCCTGAAATGATACTGAATCAATTGGAAGTTTGCTATGCAGAAACCATGCATGACGTATATCATTACATTTTTGAGGAGAATGCGCAATGAAAGCTCAAAGTGCTGAATATGTCATGAGTGAAGTGGCAGTTTCGCGTTTTCCGATAAACGGTTTATTCGAAATTGTTTTGGTGGGAAAGTCGAATGTTGGAAAGTCCAGCTTTATCAACGCGATGACGAACCGCAGGAATCTTGCAAGAACAAGTTCACAGCCCGGGAAAACAAGAACAGCAAATTTTTATCTGATTAATGAGTCATTTTATTTTGTTGATATGCCCGGTTACGGATATGCCAAAGCATCCAAATCGATCAAACAGCAATTTGAAGAAATTCTTTATGACTATTTGACAAAAAGAAAGACGGATTTTGTCGTCTTCTTTTTATTGGATCATCGTCATTCCCCAACCAAAAATGACAGCGCGATGCTTGATTTTATACGAAAATGCGGAATAGACCCTGTGATAATTCTGACAAAAACGGATAAAGTAAAATCGTCTGAGCGCATTAAAACAGACCGTGCGATTTCTTCGATCTTGCAGATCACGGATGATGATGCAGTGTTTCCGTTCAGTATAAATGATTCGTCCACATCGGAAGCTGTTTGGGATTTCATTGCGGAATTGGTTGGTGATGACGCAGAAAAAGCCGAAATTAACTTGTCATAAAATATAAAAAGAATTATAATACTTGGAAGTGCAAAAACAACGGAGGAAAGATCAACGATGCTGGATATCAAGCGAATCAGAAAAGAACCGGAAAAAGTACAGGAATTGCTGAAAAGAAGAGGGGATATTTCACTGGTATCCCTGTTGGAAGCTGATGATAAAAGGCGCGCATTGATTAGTTCATCCGAGCAACTGAAAGCCAAACAGAATGCGGATTCCAAACAAATCCCACTAATGAAAAAACAGGGACTTGACACAAGCGAACTGATGGCGGAAATGAAGGAACTATCGGACAGAATAAAATTATACGATGAAGAACTTTCAGCTGTGGATGCGCAAATATCACAGTTATTGCTGAATATACCAAACATACCGAACGAAAATATCCCGATCGGACGAAATGAGCAGGATAATGTAGAAATGCGCAAAGTCGGTGAGATAAGAACGTTTGATTTCGAACCGAAAGCACATTGGGATATTGGTGTGGATCGCGGTATACTTGATTTCGAACGTGCCGTAAAAATTGCAGGCGCGCGGTTTTCGATGTTTGTCGGCAATGGCGCACGTCTGGAACGCGCACTGATTAACTTCATGCTTACGTTGCATACTTCAGAACACGGCTATACTGAAATAATGCCCCCTCTGATGGTTAACAGACAAAGCATGACGGGAACCGGACAATTACCGAAATTTGAAGAAGACGCTTTTAATATTCGCAACAATGATTATTTTATGATTCCGACGGCAGAAGTTCCTCTGACAAATTTATTCGGCGGTGAAATTCTATCTGTTGACGATCTGCCAAAAAATATGACTGCCTATACACCGTGTTTTCGTGCTGAAGCAGGCAGTGCCGGCAGAGATACACGCGGACTTATCCGCAATCATCAGTTTGATAAAGTGGAACTTGTCAAACTGGTGCATCCTGATCAATCATATAATGAGTTGGAAAGTTTGACACTGAACGCCGAAGAGGTCTTGAAGCAGCTTAAAATACCATACAGAGTGATCGTTCTTTGTACAGGAGATATTGGTTTTTCTTCGGCAAAAACATATGATATTGAAGTGTGGATGCCGAGTTATAACCGTTATGTTGAAATCAGTTCTTGTTCGAATTTCGAAGACTTTCAGGCACGCAGAGCGAATCTCAGATTTCGCGATACGGACGGTCAGGTGAAATTCGTGCATACACTGAATGGATCTGCTTTGGCAGTCGGCAGAACGTTTGCCGCACTGTTGGAAAACTATCAGAATGCGGACGGCAGCGTGACGATACCGGACGTGTTGAGACATTTCATGGGTAATTTGGAAAGAATATAAGGGGTGACAGATGACTTCGCAAGACCAAAAAGCGGAACAAATCGATGAATCGATAAATAAGAAAAGTACAACAGTTAAAGGCAGAAAAACAGCGGAAAAAACAAAGAAAACGAACGGAAAAAAATTCTTTACGAAGAAAAAAATCATTATTTTTTCTTCAATTGCCGCTCTTTTGATTGCTGCTGCGATATATTTGATATTTTTTACGAATGTGACCAAACGTTATGACACAGCCAATCAGGTTGGTGATGTGCTGAGTAACGGCACGATTGAAGTGACGTTTCTTTCAGTGCAAACAACAACAAACATTATCGGCTATGATCTTGATTCGGATTATGTATATGTCGAACTGCTGTATACCGTAAAAAATGTTTCCGGCAATACGATCGCCTGGAAAAAATTTCCTTATGTCAGTATCATGCAATACGAAAAAAACGGAACTGTATATAAACAGATAAAAGACAGTGAAGCGAATTTCGATTTTAATGCATTGCAATCATACGCACTGACTGAAGGGATTGATTATTCCAACGCGCTTGATGATATGCAGGCGGACGAAATCAGAACCGACTCCGATGTTGTTATTATTCCTGCGGATGCGTTCGATACAGATACTTGGTTTGTGACAATCGACAATATCGACGCAATTGTACAAATCAATCTTGAAGAAACGACTGACACTGAGACAGATACGAAAACCAAATAGCAAAAAAAAGAGCTTCGGCTCTTTTTTATTGCAGATTCGGTATTTTGGATGCGGCAGCGGATGCGGACAGCGCTTTTAGAACATCTCCGGGCAGCGTGATTATGAAACCGGAATACAGTATGGAAGTCAATGTGCGATCCAATCCCATGACGTGGTTTGCAATCCAATAAAAATAGGGAACGCCGAATAAGTAAATGAGTGCCGTTCCTGCGCTGCAGGCAATCAGATTTTTTCGGAACGATTTTCCGCCGGAACCAATCTTCCCGACAAGATATGCGGATGGAACCATACCAATCAGATAGCCGAACGTAGGCTTTAAGACATAAGAAAATCCGCCTCCCGTCGCGAAGACGGGAAGACCGAGTAGTCCCATCAAAATATAAATGGTTACGGAAATTGCAGATTTTTTCGATCCGAGAATAAGCGCGGATAACATAACGATCAGCGTCTGCAACGATAAAGGGACGAGCGGAAAAGGAATACGTATCAATGCGGATACGCAAAGCAGTGAGATGATGACTGCACATTGAACCAGAAAAATGATCCGATGATTTTTCATGTGATACTCCTTCGTTTGAAAATGATTATACAGCATCTTCCTTTAATTGTAAACTATAAAAACTAATAATGGTTTACAATCATTTATTTCGCACACGTCTGTGTTTCTCATTGAAAAGTAGCCAATTAACTGATAAACTATGACATATGACTTTTGACAAGGGGTAATACAAGACATGTTTGAACAAGATAAAAAGACGATTTTCAGCGGAATACAGCCTTCGGGTGAATTTACACTCGGCAATTATTTGGGTGCAATCAAAAACTGGGCGAAACTGCAGGATGAATATAATTGTATCTACTGTATTGTGGATATGCACGCCATCACAGTGCTGCAGGAACCTGCAATGCTGCGAAAACGGTCGCTGGAGTGCACGGCGATGACACTGGCAGCCGGAATTGACCCGAGTCGGTCATTGTTATATATTCAGTCACATGTGCCTGCGCATGCCGAATTGGCATGGATATTGAATTGCTACTCCTATATGGGCGAACTGTCCAGAATGACACAATTCAAAGATAAGTCGTCAAAACAGGGGGATACGATTCGTGTGGGACTGTATGATTATCCTATTTTGATGGCGGCGGACATTTTGTTGTACCAAACCGATCTTGTTCCGGTCGGGGTTGATCAGAAACAGCATTTGGAGCTTGCGCGTGATATCGCGCAAAGATTCAACCAACAGTATTCACCGACGTTTAAGATTCCGGAAGTCTATCTGGGAGACTCCGGTTCAAAGGTGATGAGCCTTACGGAGCCAAATAAAAAAATGAGCAAATCCGATGAAAATCAGAATGCCTATATCCTGATGAAAGACAGCAAAGATGTTATCATTTCAAAGTTTAAACGGGCGGTAACGGATTCCGAGACGGAAATTCGATTTGACAGGGAAGCAAAACCGGGTGTTTCCAATTTATTGGAAATATATTCTTGTGTGAAAAATATATCGATTGCGGATGCACAGCGCGAATTTGCGGGTCTGCAGGGATATGCGGAACTGAAAACTGCAGTCGGTGAATCCGTTGCGGATTGTTTGGTACCGATTCAGAATGAATTTGAACGCATATTGAAAGACAAAGCATATATTAACGAAACGCTCGATAAAAGCAGTGAATACGCGGCTTACCTTGCACGGAAAACATTGGATAAAGTCAAAAAGAAAATCGGGTTTTACAAAACAGATAAATAAAATGACAATCAATACCAGATCATGTATGATTCAAAAAAACTTAAGCGTGATAATTTTTGATGCGATTCGGTGAATTTTTTGAAATTTGCCTTGCGTTTCAGATTTAATTATGATAGAATCAAAAAGGCTAATAGCCAATTCCACGGGTTTTTTAATCTCCTTAATTTTTACTAAGGACTATTTAAAAATAACCGTAAAAATTCAGGAGGTACCAATATGGGCGACAAAACACTTACTTGCCAAGATTGCGGAGCAGAATTCATTTTCACAGAAGGCGAACAGGCTTTCTACAAAGAAAAAGGTTTCGAAAACGAACCGAGAAGATGTCCGGATTGCAGAAGAGCAAGAAAACAGCAAAGAAACAGATACTAATCAGCGTATCAAATCCGCCTGTCATGGGCGGTTTTTTTATGGGATCGATCAAATACGAGAACGTGGATCGCATGGTATGCGATCTCTACATGGGTTGTTCATTGTTTGTATGTTTGTGATTGATCCATAGGCAGCAAACCTCGTCTTAGCGCTTCGCTCTGCAGCATTGTGCCAATGATTCTGCTTGTATACCAGAACCATTTAATCTATTTCGGGTATGATGCGGCTTACCCGATGCTATATAACGAAAAAGCCATTGGCGTAGATGCCAACGGCTTTCCTTATTAGTCGATCAGATATAGTCTTGATTGATGATATTGAAAAAATATATATGTACTTGTTTTGATTTTATGGATGCTTAAGGATTTTGTTTTATTTAAAAAGGACTTAAGAATAAAGAAGTTATAGCCCTGCTTCATACTCTCGGTAGTTTTAGTAGGTTATCATTTGGAGTCTTGGTTGCTACGTCGTTTAAGATTCGAAGCCAAGCGCAAAGGCTTTTTGATTGAGATCGATAAACTGAGGTTTTACATTTTGTGCAATAATGGTGTTCCAGTCGATCTCGCCAAGTTGCATATTTTTGGCTATGCTGCCCAGCATGATGATATTCATTACTTTTGCATTTCCAAGCTTTTCGGCTGCATCGGTTGCGTGAATGACGATTGTTTTTGTTTTTGATTGCAGCGTTTCGATCACATCGTCAGGGTATTTGAACGCTCCGCTCAATACGCTCATTGGATCAATCCGATAATCATTCACAACAACCGTACCATCCGGTTTCAGATATTTGAGATTGCGCAGCGCTTCCACCCGTTCAAATGCGACGATGATATCTGCTCCGCCGATTTCGATGACAGGACTGCATACTTTTTCTCCGTATCGTATCTGTGAGGAAACATTTCCGCCCCTCTGGCTCATACCGTGTATTTCGCTCATTTTTACATCATATCCTGCCTGTAACAATCCGATGGTGAGAAGCTTGCTGGCTAAGATGGTACCCTGTCCGCCTACGCCGACCAGTAATATACTTTTGCTCATGCCTGAACCTCCTTGATGTTGAGGATTGCCTGCTTCGGACAGACTTGCGAGCAAACGCCGCATCCGACACATGCATTTTTGTCGATATGCGATTTTTTTGTGTCCTCGTGAAAGGATATCGCGGGGCATCCTGACTTCAGGCAAATTTTGCAGCCGATGCATTTTGTTTCGTCTACGGCATATTTTTCTGTAAACAGGCACTCGAATTCCGATTTGTCTTCTTTGGAGAATTTCTTGAGTGCACAGGGATATCTTGTAATAATGACGCTTGGCGTGTCCAGTGCCAACGCCCAATCAAGCGCAGAATTCACTTCGTCCAGATGATTCGGGTTGATTGTCTTTACATGTTCAATACCGAAGGCGCGGACGGTTCTTTCGATGTCGATCAGATTCGCAGGCTCTTCCTGCGCGGTATATCCCGTGCCTGGGTTTTGTTGATGCCCGGTCATTCCCGTAATACGATTATCCAAAATAATTGTGATCACCTTAGAGCGGTTGTAAGCGACATTCATCAGACTGTTGATGCCTGTATGGAAATAGGTGGAGTCTCCGATGATTGCCACGGCGCGCATATCGGAATCAGGGTTTCTGTCAAATATTTTTTGTGCGCCGTGCGCCGCCGAAATACTTGCACCCATACAGATGACCGTATCCATTGCATTGTACGGAGGTGCGAAACCGAGCGTATAGCATCCGATATCGCCGGACAGCATCAGATTCTTCCGTTTGCCCAAGGCATAAAACAGTCCTCGGTGAGGGCAGCCAGCACACAGAGCAGGTGCTCTCGGCGGAACCGTCGTTTTGTCATATGCAATCGAATCAAGGAAGCTGCCGGAGAAAGTCTTGCGAATCACATCCGGTGTCAGTTCTCCGTCAGACGGGAACAAATCTTTGCCGATCACTTTGATGCCGGCTGCTTTCAGTTCTGTCTCCATAACAGGATCGTTTTCTTCCACGACATACAATTTTTCGACCTGTGCGGCAAATTTTTTCAGTTCTCCCAGTGGAAGCGGATGAGAAAATCCGACTTTGTAGTAGGAAGCCGTATTCCCGAAGACTTCCTTGACATGCTGATAGGCGATGCCAGAGGTGATGAATCCGATTTTTTTGTCATAATATTCGGCAAAATTAAATTCGCTTTTTTCAGTATAGTCTTCGAGTTTTTTTGCGCGTTCCAAAACTTTGATTTTCAGATTTTTTGCCACTGCCGGTACCGGAATGTATTTCATCGGATTTTTTTCACATGTCTTGAATGCAGGGACAATGCGATCCTTTAGTTCCACCGTCGATTTCGAGTGGCAGACCCTTGTAGTCATTCGGATCAAAACCGGAGTGTCGAATTCTTCGCTCACGCGATAGGCTTCGAGGATCATATCGTAGGATTCCTGTGAATCGGAAGGCTCAAATAACGGTACATTTGCATGATAGGCGTAGCGTCGGTTGTCCTGCTCGTTTTGCGAAGAGTGCATGCCGGGTTCATCTGCAGTTATCACCACAAGTCCCGCGTTGACCCCCGTATAAGCATTGGTAAAAAACGGGTCGGCGGCAACATTGAGCCCGACATGTTTCATTGAGGCCATAGAGCGCGCACCTGCATAGCTTGCACCGATTGCGCCCTCCAGTGCGACTTTTTCGTTGGGTGCCCATTCGGCATAAATATCTTTATGTGCAGAAATATTCTCCAGTATTTCTGTGCTCGGGGTGCCCGGATACGCCGATGCGAACTGTACGCCGGCATCATATGCCGCCTGCGCGATCGCTTCGTTTCCGGTTAATAATTCTTTCATGTAGTCCTCCTTCAGCAGATGTTTATGAAATAAAGTGAAAAGAAAAGCAGATATCAAAATATTCGTTCAGAGTGTTTTGAAGCGATTGTGTAATGTGTTAGAATCAATTATAAAATAATTGAAGAGAGCCTGCAACACAATACACATAAATTTTTGATTATCCGGAGTCTTATTACATGAAACTGATTCTTCTGATCGTTCTCACATGTGCAATTTCATATCTCCTCGGCTGTTTAAATGCAGCATATTTTTACTCGATGAATGTAAAAAAGACAGATATTCGCGAATATGGAAGCGGAAATGCCGGCTCGACGAATATACTGCGTGTTTTTGGTTTAAAATCGGCACTGCCGGTCTTTGCTGTGGATGTGCTCAAGGCTGTGGCAGCCGTGCGCCTGAGCATATGGATCACAGGCGGCAATCCGATTGCGGTGATACTCAGCGGGCTGTTTGTGATTCTCGGGCATAACTGGCCGATTTTTATGCAGTACCGCGGAGGGAAAGGCGTCGCCTCCTCCCTTGGTATTATGTTCGCATTGGACTACCGGGTGGCACTGATTCTTCTCTGTGTTGCGGTTTTGACCATGCTGATTTCCAAAATGGTATCGCTTGGATCGGTTGTCGGTTTGACAGTGGCTCCGTTTGTGATGTGGGGAATCAACGGAAAGATCGAATATATTATTATGGCAGTCATTTTGGCTGCTATGGGCGTTTTTCAGCATCGAGCCAACCTTGTGCGAATCGCAAAGGGCGAGGAGAACAAATTCGGCAAGAAAAAAACAGATCAGTAAGAAGGCACAGCACCTTGCAGAATAATTTTTTTGATAATCAATTTCAAACCAATCGCAGTGCATCCGCTCCTCTCGCAGAACGTATGAGACCCGATACTTTGGATGAATTTATCGGGCAGGAACAGATCCTTGGCAAAGGGAAAATGCTGTATCGTATGATCATTGCCGACAAGATCAGTTCAATACTCTTGTACGGACCTGCCGGTACGGGGAAGACTACGCTGGCGCACATCATTGCAAACAAGACTGAGAGCGAATTTGTCAGTTTGAATGCAGTGACGAGCGGTGTGAAAGATTTAAAGGAAGTGGTTGATACCGCGAAAAAAAATCTCGGAATTTATGGTAAGCGAACCATTTTATTTCTGGATGAAATACACCGGTTCAATAAAGCGCAGCAAGATGCGCTTCTTCCGTTTGTGGAGAACGGTACCATTACACTGATCGGCGCGACAACAGAGAACCCGTATTTTGAAGTCAATGCTGCGCTGATTTCCAGATCGACCGTCTTTGTGCTGCAACCATTGGGGAGAAACGAAATCGAAACCGTGATCCGTAATGCAATCCATGACAAGGCAAAAGGGTACGGAGCATATCCGCTGCAGATCAGCGACGAGGCAATCCGCTATTGGGCAGATACGGCAAACGGCGATGTCCGCATCGCGCTGAATGCATTGGAACTGGCTTTTCTGACTACACCGAAGAATGCGGATGGTATCATTGCCGTCGATGCCGCCACTGCGGAAGAAACGATACAAAAAAGAGCGGTGAAATACGATAAGACCGGCGATGCGCATTACGATACGATCAGCGCGTTCATTAAAAGTATGAGGGGCAGTGATCCCGATGCTTCGATCTATTGGCTTGCGAAAATGATATATGCCGGAGAAGACCCGAAGTTCATCGCGCGCAGAATGGTGATTTTTGCCTCGGAGGATGTTTCGAATGCCGATCCTTATGCGCTCACCCTGGCGGTATCGGTATTTCGTGCGGTTGAGATTATCGGTTTGCCCGAGTGTCGGATCAATCTGGCGCACGGTGTAACGTATCTTGCATGCGCGCCGAAAAGCAATGCTTCTTACATTGCAATCGATCAGGCATTGGGGGATATCGAAAAAAAGCCGACGGCTTCGGTACCGTATCATTTGCGTTCCACGGGGCATAAGGGGTCAAAGAATCTCGGTAACGGGATCGGATACCAATATCCGCACAGTTTTGAGAATCACTATGTAAAGCAGCAATATCTGCCCGATGAAATGAAAGATACGCGGTATTATTCCCCAAGCAATATGGGGTACGAAAAGAAGCTCGACGCATATCTGAAATCGCTCGAAGAAAACGAGAAATGACGGGCTGCGGTTATTTCGAGATTGCAGACGGTACATTTACTGTGATATAATAATCAGGCTGAAAAAACAAATCAGGGGGTTATCCGATTTATGTCAGGACATTCCAAATGGGCTAATATCAAAAACCGAAAAGGCAAACAGGATGCCATCAAAGGCAAAATATATACGAAAATGGGCAAGATCATTGCGATCGCCGCACGCGAAGGCGGATCAGACCCGAACGCGAACGGGAAGCTGAAAGAAGCCATCGCGAAAGCAAAGGCAAACAATATGCCGAACGACAACATCGACCGCGCGATCAAAAAAGGCGCGGGCGAACTCGGCAACAGTGTTTTCGAGAGCATCACCTACGAAGGCTACGGCATCGGCGGGGTGGCAGTCATCGTGGAAACGCTGACCGACAACAAGAACAGAACCGCAGGGGACGTACGCTACAGCTTTGACAAGAACGGCGGCAACCTGGGGACAAGCGGATGTGTGTCGTATCTGTTTGAGAAAAAAGGGAAAATCTATCTTTCTTCGGACGTTCCGATGGACGAAGAATCTTTGATGGAACTGGCACTGGACGCGGGCGCGGAAGATTTCGAAGCAAGTGAAGACGGATATGAAATAACAACAGAGCCGGAAAGTTTCAACGCGGTGCTGGAAGCGATCGAAAACGCGAAACTGAAAACGGAGTCTGCGGAAATTGCTATGATCCCGACAACGGAAACAGAACTCACGGATGAAGTACAGCTGAAAAAATTCATGAAAATGCTCGATATGTTCGATGACAACGACGATGTGCAGGATGTGTATCACAACTGCATTTTGCCGGAGGAAGAGGACGAAGACTAATTTTGCTATATCAAAAAGACCGTGAGAACGGTCTTTTTTAGTGGAGATGTTTGATTTAGGAATAAAATATATTTAGTTCCTAAATGATGCATGGGTGTACACCTTTATGTGCGTTTTAAAAAACAATACGATATTGTGACATTATGCCATTAAATTTCTGAATATATGCTATGCGTCATAGTTGTTTGATTTGTTTAGTATTTAATAAAGCAAATTGTATAATAAGATTGGATAAGAAAAAATTTATATAAAAAGATATCGTTTTTATGATACGGTATGTTAAAATTACACATGTGCTGCTATCCTCGAAAGAAAGTCTATAATACACAAATTAGTTTATGATAAAACAAACGATTTTTACCATTCCTACAGATATTGTTGTAATGGACAGTTGGCAGTTAATAATTAGAGAAAAACTAAGGATTTTATTGAGGAATAAAAATGCCAAAAAATGATATTTACGACTTGCCTGAGAATTTATTAGCAGAACGAAACCTAAGTACTGGGACGTACGAAAAAAATGCGTTTGCTCATTTTGAAAATTATGCATCTGCTATAGCTAATTTAGCACAACTTGCTGAAAATGAGGATTGGTCATATCATCAATCTTCCAATACTGGGGACTTCCAATATCCGATTTTATCTGGCTATCTTAAATATACATATAAGCGTCTATCAGCCGAAAAAAAAGTTTCATTTTCAAAAGATAACAAGCTTGCTTGTTTTGATACTGGATTACTTACTGCAAAACAATTAGAGCCTATTTATGCGCTATTTACTGAAAATACCTATCAAACAGCAACCGAATACTGGCACTTTGATAAGTTTTTTAGACGTGGAGAAAGTATTGTCAGTAAATTTGGAAAACTGCCAGAAATGGCTTTTTTTTGGGACATTCCTGCAAAGTTGATTTTTGATACTCAAAAAGAATTAGTTGCAAATATCGAGCACATTATACAGGATAATAAGTCACGTTTTCCCTCACCGTATGATAACTGGTCTGACTTTCAGTTGAGAAACTATCTTGAGGGTTGTATAAAGGCTTCAATTGAACGTGTAAAACGCAACTATAAAACAGCAGTACCGCAGTATTTTTTTACTGGAAATGCAATTCAACTATTGATTCCCTTATGTATGCTAACTGAAAATGTGGCGGATTTAGCGTTGGTTGTAGAAGACTACGGTACAATGTATAGAGCTTCGACTTGCTTAACACTTGATATGGCTATGAATAATGCTCGACTTTTAGCTCGTCCTGACAGAGATTGGCTTAACCCATAGTACGATGTGTAGCATTTAATAGTCACATTGATTTAAATTTCCCATCAATTGCATTTGTGAATGTAATACGCACACAGTCAAAACCATCTTTATTTATATAGATTTTATTCTACTGAATTCGCTTGTTTATTGTATATCGCAACTGCATATTATTGGAGGAAGAGGACGAAGAATAAAAAAAGGTCGGATTATCCGACCTTTTTTTAGTGCAGTTCATATATAAAAACGTAAAATAGTCAACATAATCATAGTGGAAGAATCGGCTGCATGAAAGACATTCCGTTTTCGCCTGATTTTTCGATGTATCCATTAAATCCATGATGATGAAAGATGCGGTCGATCTCGTTGATCTGCCCATGAAGATAAGCGTAATAATGTACAATATCGGAAGCGCCGTTTCTGACCGCATACGCAAACAGTTCGGGATAGGAATAGTTCATGTATATCGATGCATCGTTCGGATGCCTCCACATGCGGTGTGCAAGATTCAGCGGATCGACAGCGCATTCTTTCTTTGTTACAAAGAAAAACGGTCGGCTGAAACGATAACGCAAGGGGCTGAATCGGTCTGCCGTGCGCATGAGATAAGACAACGGTCGGTTGGAAGCAAGTGACAGGAGCTTTTTGCAGTCTTTCAGACACATCGCAAGCAGATGATCCGGAATGAGTTCTTTTTTTGTTTTTTGCAATACGAACCGTATCAAATCCGTAACGACAGCGAGGTCTTTTTCTTTCAGCTGATTCAGAAAATCCAGCGAGATCATTTTTGACTGCCGATACGCGGCAAACAGTACATCCAGAATGACTTCGTAGCGCTTGTGCATGTATCGGTATTTTTTTGTTTCTTCCCGTCCTTCGATTTCGAAACCCGCATGGTAATTGATAAACGGGTGCGTGCTGACATCCAACGCATGATGACTGACAAAGCCCATTAAATATGCCGTTAATGCATCTGTGTTTGTTTTTTCAACGGTACTGTAATAATCTTTGAATAATGCAAAAAGGAGATTCGGATCGGAATGAAACCGTTCGCTGATCTCTTCCGCCCATTCATTTCCCTTTACAAAATGAAAATATAAAAAAATATCCCCGCCCATTGCGCCGAATAAATATAATGGCATGTTCCGATGAATACTGCGGAGCAAATCTTCATTTTTCAGGCGATCCAAAGTCTGAAGCGCACACAGTGTATGGTTGTGAATATCCGACATGATCAGTGCTCCTTTGCGAGTATTATAACAAAAGAACAGAAAGAATGAAAATAAAGATCGGTTTTGAAGAATAAAATCGAAGTTTCTCATAAAATGTAAATTGAATTTACGTTTATTTTATGCAAACATATCACGGATTTGATATAATGAATCATCGAATAACGAAAGGAATTATATTTTATGAAATTTACTAAGCCGGAGAAAAGCTGGATCCTATACGATGTGGCAAGTTCTGCATTTTCCATGATCATTTCAACGACGATACCGATTTATTTTGCAATTTTAGCAACAAAAGGCGGCGTTGACTTAAATGTTGTATCCGGTTCGTGGGGAACCGCCACCTCGATCTCTGTTTTGATTCTTGCTGCATTGTCACCGTTTCTGGGTGCAATCGCAGACTATAAAGGCATGAAGAAAAAAATGCTGCTGATCTCGCTGATTGTCGGCATCATCGGGATTGTGGTCTTTACGTTGACCGAAAACTGGCTGGTATTTGCCGCAGTATTCATCGTTGCGCGTTTGGCATATTCCGCGGCGAACGTGTTTTATGACTCAATGCTGACCGATGTGACGACGGATGATCGTATGGATCAGTTGTCTGCCAACGGATTTGCATGGGGCTATATCGGCAGCTGCATTCCTTTTATCATCGGCGTCGTCTTTATTGCGCTCATGCCGGGCAGTATTACCGAAGAAGTTGCATATAAATTGTCATTTGTTGTTACCGCAATTTGGTGGGGAATCATGAGTATTCCGCTGCTGAAAAACGTTCAGCATCTGCATTTCGTCGAAAACAGACGAGATAAAATTTCCGATGTTTTCAAACGGTTAAAAATTACATTCGGTAAAATCAAACAGAATAAACAAATGTTATATTTCATTCTTGGTTATTTCTGTTATATCGACGGTGTCTATACAATCATTTCAATGGCGACGATATATGGGGCCGAAGTCGGCATTGATACGCTTCAGTTGATCGGCGCGCTTCTGTTTACCCAATTTGTCGCTTTCCCGTTTGCGATAATTGCGGGGAAACTGGCAAAGAAGTTCGGCGCATTGAAAATGATCAAAGTATATATCTGTATCTACATGTTCACCTGCATCTTCGGTTTCCAATTGGACAAAGCCTGGGAATTTTGGGTACTCGCGTTTCTCGTCGGTATGGCACAAGGCGGTATTCAGTCCCTTTCAAGATCCTACTTTGCAAAAATCATCCCCAAAGATGAATCCAACGAATATTTCGGTTTCTTCGATATTTTCGGAAAATTCGCAGACTTCTTCGGACCGCTGTTGCTGTCCGCAAGCGCATTTATCATGGGTACATCAAAATACGGGATTCTGTCTTTGATTATACTGTTCGTAGTTGGTCTGGTTTTGATTATCAAAGTAGACAAAATCGATACTACTGAGTAACTGCGCACGCAGTTCGGAGGATTTATGGCACGCATCGTCGTCGCACTGGGAGGGAATGCGCTTGGCAATGACCCGCAAACCCAGCAAAAACATGTTGATATTGCTGCCGATATCATATCTTCGTTGGTACTGATGGACAATGAAGTACTCGTCGCGCACGGAAACGGTCCGCAGGTAGGCATGATCAACCTTGCTTTCGAAAATGGTTTTGAAGCAGGACTGACACCGATGATGCCGCTTGCGGAATGTACGGCGATGAGCCAGGGATACATCGGATATCATCTGCAACAGGCAATTGATCAAAGTCTGATGTCAAAAGGCTCAAAGACACCGGTGATCACGATGCTTACACAAGTGATCGTCGATCCGGATGATCCTGCCTTTGAAAATCCAACAAAACCAATCGGTAGTTTTTATGACGAAAATACATATGTCAAACTGAGCAGATCTACAAACGATACTTATCGTAAATTTCCGGAAGGATATCGCAGGGTGGTACCTTCGCCCAAGCCTGTCCGCATTTATGAAACAGTTACGCTGGATGTATTGCTGAAAGCGGGACAGGTGATCATCACATGCGGCGGCGGTGGAATTCCTGTGATCCCGACAAGCCTCGGATACCGCGGAGTTTCTGCAGTGATCGATAAAGATTTGGCGGCGGCGAAATTGGCACATCTGGTAAATGCGGATTATTTGTTTATTATGACGCAGGCGCCTTATGTTGCGCTTAATTTTGGGACGCCGCAGCAAATTGACTTAAAGCAGCTTACGGTCAGCCAAACAAGAGAATTTATCGCAAAGAAACAATTTCCTGAAGGAAGTATGCTTCCAAAAGTTGAGGCGGCGATAAATTTCGTTGACGGTCAGCCGAAAAGGCGAGCGATCATCTGCTCTCTGTCCAACGCTATCGATGCATTGAGCGGAGCAGGCACAATTATTATCGATGATTCCTTGGAGGAAGCACTCATTCACCATAAATAATGAGCTCCGGTTCGAATATCATAAAGACCGCCATATGGCGGTCTTTATGATATTCGTTTATTTATTTTCCGTTGTCTGATCGGTGCTTGATGGATCGGTCAGTTCCGCATCCGTTGCGATTAATTGTTTAATCAGATCAGGTTTGTCTGTAACGACGCCGTCCACATCCATCTTTTTCGCAAGATCGTATGACGCTTCGTCATTGACATCACTCATGAAGACACTGACATTTCTGTCATGCAAGGAACGGATCAGCGCATTTGTGAAATAATTAACATCATTTGAAGAGATCTGAACATATTGAAAATCCAAGTTTAAATAAAGATGATCGAGCAGTACGGAATGAAAGTGTTTGTATGCTGCCAGTTCTCTGTCCAACGGTGCAGTCAGAACGTTCACATTGGTTTGTGTTCGCACGTAATCGGTAATTGTTTCATCACCGATTATGGTTACGCGAGTAGATAAATCGTCCTCACGGATTAATTCGCAAAGCAGAACGGCAGCCCGTTTTCCAGCGTCCCCCTGCATATTGATCTGAATAATAAAATTGGAGTATGGAAAACTGCCGAACAATTCATTGACCGTAACGCATGGTAATACTTGCGAACGATAAGGATAATTTCCGGTAGTGTCCTGATATGTGTATGCAAAATTCAGCATGCTGATTTGATCGTAATTGGATTCCGAAATTTTGCCGGGGGAAGAAGTATACGCGCTTAAGTCGTCGGTATCGGCAATAATCAATTTTTCATCGGCAGTCATCACCACACCGACCGAAAAGTCCATAATGCCGTAAGAAGCGGCTGCATTGAATGCTGCCATGACATTATTCGGATAATCGTTACCGCAGCCCGATTGCGATGCAACCAATAGTTTGGAGTCATCTTTGATGAACGAGTTGACGGCGATCGCGTCGTTTGCAGGGAATACATTGATGAGCAAGAGTGCAATCGTGATAAACAATATGATTTTTCCGAATCGTTTGAGAAATTTCAGCATGGAGTCCTCCTGTTGATATGTTTTTATTATACAGAAATTCTTCGTGTTACAGAGTTTTTTTTATGAAATATATGCAAAACGCTCAGAGGCTGATATAATGAACAATCAGTGAGGTTTTTTATGAAAGACGAAATCATTTGCGGAACGCTAAAAGAATATCCTGTGAGATTCTACATCGCAACGACGACAGAAACCGTTCAAACGATGAACAGAATTCATGATACAACGCCCGTTGCCGCAGCTGCAGCAGGGCGAATATTGACGGCGGCAGCCATCATGGGTGCTATGATGAAGAACGATCAGGATTTCTTGACGCTTACGGTAAAAGGCGATGGTGAAATCGGAAGAGTGACGGCTACAGCGAATGCTGCATCGGAAGTTAAGTGTGAGATGCTGAATCCGCAAACAGATGTCTACTTTAACAAAAAGGGGAAACTGGATGTGGCTAAAGTTGTCGGATCCGGTACGCTGTGCGTGATACGGGACAGCGGGCTCAAACAGCCTTATGTCGGTCAGGTGGAGCTGGTGTCGGGCGAAATTGCGGAAGACGTCGCTTATTATTATGCAAAAAGCGAACAGATTCCGTCGATGGTCGGACTGGGTGTGTTTGTCAGGAAAGATCTGACGGTGGTCGCATCGGGTGGGTATGTCATTCAGCTGATGCCCGGATGTGACGAGTCGATTATTACATATTTGGAAGAAAAGGCTGCAAGTCTGCCGTCAGTGACGTCAATGATCCTGGACGGCTGCGATGCCGCAGAGATCGCAAGCCGCATTTTTTGTGATTATGAATATGAAGTGATGAAAACAAATCAAGTGCAGTATGTGTGCAATTGTTCCGAATCGAAAATCGAAAAAATGCTGTTGGCGTTGGGTCGGGAAGAATTGCAATCTATTATTGATGACGGAGAAACGATAGAAGTGCTCTGCCATTTCTGTAATAAAAAATATCATGTAACCGTTGAGCAGATCAGTACGTTGATGACGCACTCTATGTAATATACGGATATCGTATGAGATTGAGATTTTGAGAATTGATTGAATTTTAATTAAAAACAGGATTTTTTAAAAGTCCGATTGACACTGATAAAACGGCATGTTACAATGTAATTAATTAAATATGCAGAGAAAAGCAAACTAGATGAAAATCTACGACGCAAAGCCAAAGGGTCTAAATCTTACCAAGAAAAGATACGATAGCCGGTTGCCGCTGGGCAAATTGCAATCGGTCTTTTTTATTTTTTTGACACTATTGCGATGAATAAAATAATCTGCAAAGGATATGTAGGAATAACAATGAAAGTTTATGATGTAAATACTTTTGAAAACAGTCTCGCAACGATTTATTCCATGGCGTACATGTATGAGTGTAGGGACGAAATATCGGGCGAACATTTGAATAAAATCAGCGCAATCGCTGCTTTAATCGCGAGGGAACTGTCATACAATGTGAAATACCGTGATTATATTGACGGGGATTACGTACAGACAGTACAGATTTCAAGCATGTTGCATGACATCGGAAAACTTGGAATTTCGGAAGCGATCCTCAATAAGAGAGGGCAGCTGAATGAGGAAGAATTTGCTGAAGTGAAAAGACATCCGATACTCGGTGCAAATAAAATTGATAAATTAAAAAACGAATTCCCCGGCAATCCTTGGTATGACATGAGTGAGTGCATTATCCGCTATCATCATGAACATTATGACGGAAAAGGCTATCCGGAAGGTTTGTCAAAGGAATCGATTCCGTTATCGGCACGTATTGTTGCGGTGGCAGATGTGTATGATGCATTGCGTTCAAAGCGTCCGTATAAACCTGCTTTCCCTCATTGGAGAAGTTCAGAGATTATTGTGGGCGGATCGGGAAACCATTTTGATCCGGATGTTGTCAATGCGTTTCTTTCGGCTCAGGCTGAAATTTCTGAATTGTACGATATGCAAAATAAATTTGATCCTGCTGATCTGTAAATGCAATCCGGTATTGACTTGCCTGTATTGCATATGGTAACATGATTAACAATTGGATATTCAGGCAAACCAAGCGAAAGTCTGGGACGCAAAGCTATAGGGTCTAAATCGATTGATAAGACAGCCAGTTGCCGTGCACAGCGCATGAAAATGTGATGCGACAGCTGGTTATTTATTTGTCGCAAATCCCTCAGATTGATTGTTACGCCCCTACTTCTTTTGGTGAGACTGTTGTAATTAGGAACAGTCTCATTTTTATTTGAAACTATTGATAATGCGTATCAGATGCTTTATCATAATATTTATTTTATGGAGAAAAATATGGAAAACAACAGGTTGGTATTTCGTTTTGCCGTCGCCGAAGATGCAAAAGCATTGTCCGATATTTATGCCTATTATGTCAGGGAAACGCCGATTTCCTTTGAGTATATCCCGCCGACCCAGGAGGAGTTTTCGGAACGTATCAAAAAAATCAGCGCGGTCTATCCTTATCTTGTGTGCGAACACAACGGCGAGCCGGTCGGATATGCATATGCTTCCGAATTCAAAGCGAGAATCGCGTATCAGTGGGACGTGGAAACTTCCATATATATCGATAAAGAGTATCACAGAATGCATATCGCCAGTGCATTCTACCGACTGTTGTTCTGGATGCTGAAGCTGCAGGGTTTCTATAAAGCATATGCACTGATCACGGTGCCGAACGACGCAAGCGAATCTTTGCACCGAAAAGCGGGGTTTGAAACAATCGGAATTTTCCCGCAGACAGGCTTTAAACTCAACGAGTGGAGAGATGTGGCATTCATGGAAAAAAACATCGCTGAGGTGCAGGCAAAACCATCGGCACCGCTTGCTATAACGGATTTGGATCAGTCCGTATTAAAACAAATGTTAGCGAGTGAGAACGCATTCGAATAATATCTTTGTAACAGCATGAAATGAGAGAGAACTATGTAGGAAGGGTACATAGTTTTTTTTGTGGAAGTGGTTGGGATCCGTGGATGTGGAAGATGTGGATGGTAACGTGGTTCTTTCGGGATATGATTTTGACATTCTCGGGAGAAAAAGATAAAATAAAGAATATATAAAATAAACCAAAAATATGAGGCTTACAGTTGAGGATTTATGATACCGCAAAACTCGCGGACGCAAAAGATAGCGACGATGCAATGGAGCAGTTGATAAAAGAAAATAAACGGTATCTTTTATCGTATGCTTCATCTCTGAGCGGAAGATATGTCGACACGGACAGCGATGAATGGTCCGTTGTCTTGCGCGCATTTATACAAGCAATTAAAGAATACGACGCAGACAGGGGAGAATTTTATGCTTTTTCCGAGTTGTCATAAAACGCCGACTGATCGAATATTTTCGTGGACAGTATAAATACTCGCAAGAAATTCCGTATGCGTCCGACGCATTTCATTTGGAGTTCGGCGAAAAAACGGATTGTGTATTGCCGGAGTATGCAAGATCTCAATTGATTGCTCGTGACGACAACACACTGGTTGCTGAAATTGAGGCAATATCCGCAACAATGAAGTTATACGGATTTGATTTTTCTGACTTGATAGAAGTCTCACCGAAAGCAGAAAAAACGAAAAAGGCTTGTGCAAAAGCAATTTCTTATCTGTTGTCCGAGCCTGTTTTGATTGCATCGCTGCGTTCGCAAAAAAGTGTGCCGATTAAAATTTTGTCGGAAAAATGCAAACTACCCCGAAAATTATTGGAACGGCATCGAAAATATATAATAACGGCTATAGAAATTATGCAGGGCGATTATCCAATGTTATCAGAATACATGCCTTACAGCAGAGAAGGAATCGAATCATGAAAGCAGTTGTTGTAATGCAAATCAATTACAAACAGGTTGCAGTGTTGAATCAAGATGGCTGTGTTGTGCGTGTCAAAAATAAAAATTACGAAATCGGTCAAGTCATTGAAATGCAAACAGATAAGTCCAAACTCAGAATCAAGATGGGTGCTGTCGCAACTGTTGCAGCATTGTTGGTCGGAGTGGGAACCTGGAGTTTTTTTGCTCCGGTGACATATGTCAGTTTGGATGTGAATCCATCGATTGAGTATTCCGTAAACCGTTATCATTTAGTGCTGTCCGTCAATGCAGTAAATGGTGACGGAGAAGAAATCATCAATATGTTGCATGTGAAATATCATAATGTTGAAGATGCCGTGAAGCAAACTGTGGAAGAGATTTCTGCTCAAGGGTACTTCGACGGTTCCGATCCTGCGTCGGTTATGTTTGCGGTCGCTTCCGATAACCCAAACACAGCGCAGGATGTGCTGATTGAATTGCAGCAAGAGGTACAAAATCAGTTGGAAGACTGCGATTATGAAACTGAAATTGAAGGTATTGCAGTCGGTCATCAGAGGGTGGAAGAAGCAAGGGCAATGGGAACGACACCCGGCAAACTCAATCTGATAGAAAAACTGCAGGAGAGCAGCAATGATCCCGCGAGTGTTGATACACAGGAATGGTTAAACAAACCTGTAAAAGAAATTATGAAGGCAATCAAAGACAACCGAACAAAAAAAGATACTACAACAGAAAACGATGACCAAGAGCCGATCATCTCGACCGATCAAAATGTTGATACAGTTGTATCGCCATCAGCGGAAGAACGGACAACGGACGACAGCGGCGGAAACGATAATGCAAACGGCAACGCCAAGAAGAAGACGGAAAAAACGAAAGGGAATGCCGATCGTACGAAGAAATAGCGAACTGACGCGAACAGTCCGATTGGTATGAAGGAGATGTCAAATATCGTGTTTGAGGAAAGAATAAATGATTTTAAAAATAAATTACTCGGAGTCGGATTTGATATCAATACATTTTACGCTTTGGATACGGTATGGAAGCCAAGCGAGCGTGAGATTTATGATACCCTCAGTTGGAGCGGATATCTCGAAAAATTAATCGAAAAAGGAACCGGCAATCATTTGAAAATTCCGGATGCGGAAGGTAAAAATGCGCTGGGTATTGTGAATGGGTGCAGTAAAAAAGAAGCGGTATTTAACTGCAGCAATTGGAACGATATCAATACATCCGAGTTTTACAAAGCATTTCTTCCGCCGGCAGTGCTGATTACCAATGATCGGCAGTTGGTGGCACAAAATCGATCTGCGTTGGAATCGTACAGCAATTTGGGCGGAACAATGATTATCTGTAAAAGAGACAAAAGAGCGAATGAAGAGACGTGTATCTATTCGGTGGGGCAAAATCACGTACAAACAAAGCGCATGTTATTTCGAGAATTATTTGCTTAGAAAGAGTTTCAATCAATCAGACCGAAAATGATGCGGCGGGCAATATATCCGGCATGCAGTAAGGATCAATGGGACGTCCTACTGCGTGCCATTTTTATTGTATATCAAAAAAATATATGCGGGTATATTGCGGATCGGTCACAGATTCGGGGGAAATCACTCATTCTTTCGCAAATGTTAGGATACAAGCAGTGATTTAAAAATTGAATGCAATTAATCAAAGTTGTTTTAATGAAATGATTTATTATGTAATACGATTGCAGGAATTCGACTTGCTTATGATTATAAAGTGATATTAAGGTTTTATTAAATTTAGATGAAAGCGCCATTGGAATAAGTGGTTGATTGTGTTGACTTTTCTGAATATTTTAATTATAATGAATCATATTTATTTTTCGTAAAATCTTAGTATAAAGCAGTTGAAGTTTTGGAAATGGAAGCGCTGCGCAGGAGAATCAAATGACATCATACTTGGTAAAGAGAATTTCAATGGCAATTCTCACAATTTTTATTGTCGCTACGATTACATTTTTTTTGATGAACATTATCCCTGGCGGTCCGTTCAATTCAGAAAAAAGTATTCCGCAGGCGACACTCGATGCGTTGAATGCAAAATACGGGTTGGATAAACCTCTGATCATCCAATATAAAAATTATATGGTTAATCTGCTCAAAGGTGATATGGGATTGTCACTTAAACAAAGAGGCAGAACAGTAAGCCAAATTATATCGTCCAAATTCCCGGTCTCCGCCAGAATAGGAGGTATTTCTATTTTATTGGCTTTGGGGATCGGAATTCCTCTCGGTTCTGTTGCTGCTTTGCACCGAGGGAAGGCACTTGACAATATTCTTGTTTTTATCTCAACATTAGGTATCGCGGTGCCAAGTTTTGTCGTGTGCGTTTTGTTGATGTATTTTTTTGGGATGAAACTCGGCTGGTTGCCGACTTATGGGTTGTATTCTCCTTTGAGTTATATTATGCCATGTTTCGCTCTGGCATTTTATCCGATGTCTTATATTGCCCGCTTAATGCGTTCCAGCATGCTTGACGTTCTCAGTCAGGACTATATCCGTACAGCAAAAGCAAAAGGTGTTCCGAATAAATTGGTGCTTTACAAACATGCACTGCGTAACGCTATTTTGCCGGTTGTTACCTATATGGGTCCATTGCTTGCTTACACATTGACGGGCAGTTTTGTTGTTGAAAAAATATTTACGATTCCGGGACTGGGCGGAGAATTTATCAGCTCTATTACGGATCGTGATTATACGCTGATCATGGGCACCACAATATTTCTTGCGACGCTGATCGTTTCAATGAATTTGATTGTGGACGTTCTGTATAAATTTATCGACCCGAGAATCAAACTGAAATAAGAAAGGATCACAAACTGACAATGGGAAACGAAATCAACCGCAAACCAAATCCTTTCAGTTTTCAGTTGAAAACGGAAGATTTTACACTCGCAACCGCAACCGAAAAACAGGAAGCGGTTTTCATGAGGGACAGCGTAACATATTGGAAAGACGCTGTGCGCAGACTGAAACAAAATAAATTGGCAATGGCTTCCTTGATTGTCATTATATGCGTGATTATTTTTGCATTTATCTTGCCGTCATTCTATCCATATTCTTACGAACTGCAGATCAGGGGGAGTGAAGATCTCCGACCATTTCAATATTCGGCAACGGAACAGGCCGTTATTGATTCAGGCGGCTCGGTATTTCCTCATATTTTCGGAACGGATGCGCTGGGCAGAGATATGATGATCCGCGTCATGATGGGAACAAGAATCTCAGTGTTGGTAGGCGTAATTTCCAGCTTTTTGATTCTGTTGATCGGGGCTGTCTATGGTTCCATCTCGGGATACAAGGGCGGAGTTACCGATATGATTATGATGAGAATCGTGGATTTGATTTATACGGTTCCGGATATTCTGATCATTATATTATTATCTGTTACGTTGAAAGATCCCTTGAATAATTTATTTCAAAATCATTCACTGGGTGGACTAAGCTTATTGGGTCCGGGTTTAATCAGTATTTTCATTGTGTTTACGTTGCTTTATTGGGTTGGTATGGCACGAATCGTTCGCGGTCAGATTTTGATGCTGAAGGAACAGGAATTCGTTACCGCAGCAAAAGCACTTGGTGCAAACAATAAAAGAATTATTACGAAACACTTACTGCCGAACTGTATCGGTACATTGGTTGTAACGACTACATTGCAGATACCTGCTTCGATTTTTGTAGAATCGTTTCTGAGCTTTTTGGGATTGGGTGTTTCTGCTCCGATGCCAAGTCTTGGGTCATTGGCGGCTTCCGGCATCAACGGGATCATCTCTTATCCGTACAGACTGTTGATACCGGCTATAGCGATAAGCATTGTAATTTTGGCATTTAATTTATTAGGCGACGGAGTACGTGATGCTCTTGATCCGAAAATGAAGAAGTAGGTATAGACAATGAGTATCAAGAAAACAGAAAATGCGGCAGGGGAAAATATGGGATATGCTGCCCATCCGGAATATGATAAATCAAAATTATTGGATATAAAAGATTTAAAGATATCATTCTTTACGCATCAAGGAGAAGTAAAGGCAGTCGACGGAATTTCATACAGCTTAAAATACGGAGATATTATCGGCATCGTCGGTGAATCGGGAAGCGGCAAGAGTGTTGAAGCTTATTCGATTTTGGGATTAACCGAAAACCCGGGCAAGGTTGTCGGGGGATCGATCATTTTCGACGGACAGAATATTGTCGGCATGAGTGAATCCGAATTGCAGAACATTCGGGGCAATCAGATCAGCTTTATCTTCCAAGATCCCATGACGTCATTAAATCCTGTTTTTACAATCGGGAATCAGTTGACAGAAGTAATTCTGAGACATACCGATAAAACCAAAGATGAAGCAAACGAACGGGCTTTGGAATTACTTCGTTTGGTCGGCATGAATGAACCCGAAAACAGAATGCGTCAATATCCGCATGAGTTTTCCGGAGGCATGAGACAACGTGTTATGATCGCGATGGCTTTGGCCTGCGAACCGAAACTTTTGGTTGCGGACGAACCGACCACAGCACTGGATGTGACAATCCAAGCACAGATACTCGAGCTTCTTTCTGAATTAAAAGAAAAAATCGGAATGTCAATCATTTTGATTACGCATGATCTGGGCGTTGTTGCGGGAATGTGCGAAAATATTATTGTTATGTATGCCGGTAAAATTGTCGAACGCGGCAAATCGGATGAAATATTCTACAAAACAAACCATCCTTATACAATCGGACTTTTAAATTCGATACCAAAAATCAATGCCAGTGAAAAAGAACGATTGATTCCGATTGAAGGTTCTCCGGTTGACTTACTCAACTTACCTCCCGGGTGTTCCTTTGCCCCAAGATGCGCCCATTGTATGAAGATTTGTCTCAGAGAGTATCCGCCGATGACGGAGCTGAGCGAAACACATTCGTCTGCGTGTTGGTTAAATCAGAAAGAGTTGATGGAGCAAGAAGGGAAGTAGAATGGAAAAAAAACTGTTAGAAATCGAGTCATTAAAACAATATTTCCCTGTAAAATCAGGCTTCAAAAAAATGAATTATGTGAAAGCGGTCGATGATGTTTCTTTTTTCATCAACGAGGGCGAAACGTTAGGGTTGGTCGGAGAAAGCGGCTGCGGCAAAACAACTGTGGGACGGACGATTCTGCGTCTTTACGAGCCGACCGAAGGGAAAATCATTTACGACGGTGTTGATATTACAAATGTAAATATGCTGCCTTACCGCCGAAAAATGCAAATCGTATTTCAAGATCCTTACGCCTCATTAAATCCCCGTATGACAGTCGGAGATATTGTGGGTGAGCCTATCGATATTCATAAACTCGCATCGTCCAAACAAGAGCGAAGAGACATGATCATCAGTCTTTTGGATAAAGTCGGACTGAACAGCGAACATGCTACAAGATTTCCGCACGAATTTTCCGGTGGGCAACGACAGCGTATCGGAATCGCACGGGCATTGGCAGTTAATCCTGAATTTATTATCTGTGATGAACCGATCTCTGCATTGGATGTATCGATTCAGGCGCAGATTATCAATATGTTTGAAGATTTGCAGCGAGATATGGGTTTGACTTATCTGTTTATCGCACACGACCTTTCTATTGTAAAACACATCAGTAATCGTGTAGGTGTCATGTATTTGGGGAAAATGGTGGAACTGGCAACCAGCGAGGAACTATATAAAAATCCGTTGCACCCTTATACCAAATCCCTGCTGTCGGCGATACCGATCGCGGATCCCAAATTGAGTGAACAAATGCACAGAATTGTACTGCAGGGCG
Organism: uncultured Lachnospiraceae bacterium; assembly: GCA_964444065.1. GTDB lineage: Bacteria > Bacillota > Clostridia > Eubacteriales > Anaerofustaceae > JBGMEA01. Next base: position 24,540 of record CAYUFL010000006.1, on the reverse strand, counting down.
ATGTCCCAAGCCCGCTGAATCCGCCTTCGGGGTGCAGATTCAGAACGAGATGTCCGATTGCGAGTGAAATCTGTGCACAGCAGGAACCCGAATTTAAGGATTACGGTACCAACCATTTTGTCGCATGCCATCATGTGCAATAATTTATTGTTAATAATTGCTGAGCAATTGTTATAAACTTTTCTTAATTAAGAAGGAGGAAAAAATGAAAAAACTAGTAGTGATCTTGCTTACCGGTTTAATGGTCTTTTCTATTTTTGGCTGCAGCGGCAAAAAAGTAGATGAACTCGACGTTTGCGCCGGACCTGAACCGGCAACGATCGACCCGGCTCTCAACTCTTCGGTTGACGGCGCAACACTGATTATCCATGCTTTTGAAGGACTGTATAAGTTGGACGAAACCGGAAAATCAGTACCCGGACAGGCTGCTTCCTACACTGTCAGTGCTGACGGATTGACCTACACGTTCAAATTGCGTGATGATATTAAATGGTCAGACGGACAAAAAGTGACAGCAAAGGATTTTGTGTATTCGTGGAACAGAGCAATTGCTCCCGAAACTGCAGCTGACTATGCATACATGTTTGAAGCAATCAAAGGATACGAAGATGGTACACTCGATGTAACTGCCGTAAACGATACGACATTGCAGGTAGTATTAAACGCACCGAGTCAGTATTTCCTTGAACTGGTTGCTTTCCCGGCATATATGCCTGTCAGAGAAGACGTTGTCGAAGCGAATCCGGACGGATGGGCACTTGATCCGAGTACCTATATCTGTAACGGACCATATGTTCTGAAAGAATGGAGCCATGACGCTTATATGCTCTATGCTCAGAATGAAAATTACTATGATGTGAAATCACTCGGACCGAAGTCAATTAAATTCGTTCTGATGGATGATGATAATGCTCAATTGGCAGCGTTCCAGTCAGGAGAACTTAAATTCATCGATTCTGTTCCGCAGGATGAAATTGATGCGTTGAGTTCAAATGCTGAATTCCATAAACAAGGTCAGTTGGGTACCTATTATGTGTGCTTCAACACACAAAAAGCTCCTTTCGACAATGAAAAAGTAAGAGAAGCACTTTCGCTCGTAATCGACCGTAACTATATTGTAGCACAGATCGGAAAAGCAGGTCAGCTTCCTGCTGCTGCATTTGTACCGAGCGGACTTGCCGATTCGGATACGACAAAAGATTTCCGTACGGTAGGCGGCGACTATTACTCAGTTGAAGCTGCTCAATATAAAGCAAACTGTGACAAGGCACGTACACTTCTTTCTGAAGCTGGTTACCCGAACGGTGCCGGATTCCCGACCTTCGAATACCTCACAAACAACGGTACCGGTCATGTCGCGATCGCTGAAGCTTTACAGCAGATGTGGAAGGATGAACTCGGTATCAACTGCACAATCGCTACTCAGGAATGGAATACGTTCCTTGAAACCAGAAAGAAAGGCGATTATTCAATTTGCCGCGATGGATGGTTGGGCGATTACAACGACCCGTACACATTCCTCAGCCTGTTCGTAACAGGAAGCGGAAACAATGATGCACAGTGGTCCAATGCTGATTTTGATGCATTGATCTCACAGATCATAGTCGAAACAGATAGAGACAAGCGTTTCAAAATGATGCATGAAGCAGAAGACATTCTGATGGGTGATAATGCGATTGCACCGATTTACTATTATGTAGATATCTTTATGCTTAGCTCGAAAGTGGAAGGATTCTATTCTTCTCCGCTTGGATTCAAATACTTTATGTATGCGACAATGAACTAAGTTGATTCCGTGGAAGCCCTTGTATAAGGGCTTCTTTTTTTGTATTTAAGATTGATAAGGGAAAAACTAAAAAAACTATTCAAATATAGCAATAAAATTGACGCTTTGCTATTGACGAAAATAATTGTATGTTAAAATAATATTATATTTACAGAGGTGTCAGTATCATTGAGTATCATGAGTCTTTTTGAAATGATCGGTGTCATAACATTTGCTGCTGCCGGAGCCTATCAGGCAATGCAGAAACATATGGACTTGTTTGGAGTTTATATCTTGGCAATTACGACAGCTGTTGGCGGAGGGATCATCAGAGATGTGGTGATGGACAGGGGAACTCCGTTATTTTTTTCCAACAACATTGTTTTGATCACCGCATTAATTTCTGCAACCATTATAATTTTACTGCGTAAACAATTTCAATTGAATGCTTTTGTCATCATGCTCGACGCAATCGGTTTGGGTGCATTTTCGGTCGATGCGGGAATAAAGGCAATGAATGCGTCTTATACATTTTCGGGATTTATTTTCGTTTCATTAATGACAGGTATCGGGGGCGGGATTTTAAAAGATTTGCTCAGCGGTGAATTACCTGCTGTTTTGCATAAGGATGTTTATGCGGTTGCAGCATTGGTTGGAATTATCTTTTTATGGTTCACCTCGCCTTTGATGGGTTTGCAACTCAGCGGATATTGTGCAATTATGCTCGTTGTCCTGATACGCATGTACTGTTATTTCCGCAATATTAATTTACCTATTATCAAAATCAAATAAATTACGGTGAAGCATGGATACAATCAGTCGAAACAAAGTAATTATTTTTATGATCTTCATATTCAGCAATTTATTGCTGGGTGTTTTTCTGCTGAATATGCCCAACTTTACATTTGTCGGATTGAGCGTATTGTCAATGTCTGCCGTGGTCGGAACGATTGTGTACCTCGCAGATTTTCATAACGGAGTAAAGATTTGTGTCTCGTGCTTCTCCGTCTTGATCATTGCTTTCGTTTCGTATCTGCTTTATATTATTTTACATAAGGCGATAATCAACGATCAATATCTGGCACTTTCAATTTCTTCGCTATTTGGGATGATATTGCTGCTGATTGATTTTAAATATCAGATTCCGATGCGCGTCGCCAATAAGCTGATTGCTTATTTGGAAGCCAAAGGTGCAAAAGACGGAAATGATTTTAAAGTATATCGCCGTGATGCGATATATGAATGGTTTTGGTCGCAACCGAACAGCATCTTAAATCAACCGATATCCAAAACGTTAATACGTATTTTCATCATGATTGCAATCGGTGCGATCGGAATAGAAGGACTGATCAATAAGGCATTTTCGGTTTTTCATATTGATGCGTTGTATGATAAATTGTTTTTTGTGTGCCTGATATTGTATTCGATTATGTTTTTTTTGACGGGCTTTCGTCGGTCTGCGGCTCCTGCGTTTATTGCATGGACGTCGTTGCTCATCTTTTATTTCATTCATTTGTATTTTTTCAGTGAAAACCACCCGTTTTCGCAATATTTGTTTGCATATAAAATACTGATTTTCTTTCTTGTCGGACTTTGTGTGTTTACTGTTTTTTATTTGATACATAACGAATTCTATTACAGTAATGTTCAGATGTACGAGCGGGATGAAGAGTGTATTACGGTAGATTTGTTTGTGTCCGAATATGCACCGATTACCGACTTGAATCTTGCGCTGATTTTTGCCGTCGGCTTTGCAGATTACCATAAACGTCCCAAGCATTTTATCCGGATGCTTCGCAGCTTTGTGTTGCTGTCTTTAAGTTATGATTCTGTGTTTGTCGGTTACACAACGCAAATACAGGATAATCAAATCGTTTTTTATGTTTACACAAAAGCTGCGTTAATAAGCAAATTGACGGAAGCGTTGGATGCGAGAGTGAAAAAGATCGGATACGAAATGACTGTATTGGAATGCAGGGAAGATGCGCAGTGGAAGTTATTTGACGAGCGGCTGTATCCGAACGAAAAAGAACTGTGTGCGATTGTAAGCAGAAGTTATATTGAAGAATTGTTCAAAAAAGGTGCCTCATTCGATCAGGAATATCAAATCGGTTTTTTTGTCAATTTTAAGGATAAAAATGATCCCATCGATTTTGAGCATTTGATCAAATTTTATGGCTTCAATCTGAAATATGCTTCGTTTGACGAGTCCAATTGTTTGAACGAGGAGTATCGGTATTACGGCGAGTATGAGGCAAGTTCTTATATTTCGTCCAGACGGATCGAGTATTTGAATCAATTGCTTCTTGAAAAATGTGAAGAGTATGGAGCACTTTATCTCGGTGAATGGCAGATTGACGAGCAGAACTGATTACGATGAAAAGATGGATGATATCATCCATCTTTTTTTATTAAGATACTTTTGCGATGCTATTTTTTTTATCATGGTGAATCCGCAAATAGGCTTAAATTTTTTATAAAGATGTCAATTGCGTCGTATTTGATTTCCGAACCGGCTCGATTATAGATTGCTTTCTTTTCATTTTATATGCAAAATCATAAATTACTTTTCAGCACAGGCAAATTTGCATCCTGCTGAGGTCCTCCGCATATCGGTGCGTGGCTGCTTTGTGCAAATGATCCTCTCAAGATGCTGCCGTTGCCGTGCTTGATACGTATTTCATCGATCGTTCGGTCTATTTTTGAAAATTCATTAACGCGCTCCATATCAAAAAGAGACATTTGACTGATGTTGCTGCAGCAAAGATTGCTGACACTTATGCCAAGTTGGCGGATTGATTCGCCGTTCCAAATCGAATCAAAAATGGGAATGCATGCTTCATAAATCATTTGCGTTTGATTTGTCATCATGCAAATTTTTCGTTGCGAAGAGCCGTATTGGAAAGCAAAATTTTTAACGGAAACAGATATCAGATTTCCGTGCAGTGATTTTTCCCGCAGACGTTTGCTCACCGTTTCACACAGAGAGAGAATAACAAGCAGTGCCTCTGTTCGGGTGCTGATGTCCTTCGGCAGCGTTGTTGAATTGCCGACACTTTTTGCCTGCAGCGGTCTGTTGCTCACAGCAGAAGAATCCAAACCTCGGGCATACTGATACAGCATGAACCCGCGTGATCGTTTAAAGTGACGGATCAGAAAATCCAGGCTTGTCTCGGCGAGCTGTCCGATGGTCAGAATCCCGAGTGATTTTAACTCCGCAGAAGTGTGTCTGCCGACCATGAACAATTCGGAGATATCCAAAGGCCACATTTTTTCAGCAATTTCGTGTGGAAAGAGCGTATGTATTTTATCGGGTTTTTCCAATTCGGAAGCCATCTTTGCAAGTAATTTATTATTTGATATGCCGATATTGACGGTATATCCGAGTTCGGCTTTTGTTCTGATGCGAATTTCATTTGCTATATCGACGGGATTTTTGAATTTACTTTTTGCATGCGTACAATCCATAAAACATTCATCGACGGAATATTGCTCGACAATCGGAGAATATTCTTCCAAGAGTGATCTGAAATTTTCGCTTGCTTTTGCGTAAAGACCATATGTCGGGCGTACAACGACAAGGGAAGGACACTTGCGCAGTGCCGCGACTACGGGTTCCCCGGTTTGTATCTGGTATTTTTTGGCGGGAACAGATTTGGCAAGAACAATGCCGCGCCTTTTTTCGATATCTCCGCCGACAATACTCGGTATATCGCGCAGGTCAGTGCCATCAATACCGCGCGCTTTTCGGTAGGCCGCTTCCCAACTGAGAAAGGCACTGTTTACATCTACGTGGAATATAATGTTGTCGCTCATGAGTTCGAACACCTCTTACGGTACCATTATAATACGAACAAATATTCTAATTCAAGTATTTTAATATTAATACACGGAAATAAATAAAGTAGATCCGAACCGTTGGTTTCGCAATCGGATGAATGTATAATGAAGCAAAGGAAACGGAAATGAAATCAATGGAAATTTTGGCTCCCGCGGGGAGTATCGATATTTTAAAAAACGCAATTGATGCCGGAGCGGATGCTGTTTATTTCGGCGGAAAAACCTTGAATGCCAGACGGAACGCAAATAATTTTACGCGGCAGGAAACACAAGAAGCAGTTCGCTATGCGCATGTTCGGGGGAAAAAAGTATATATCACAATGAATACAATCATGTACGATGCGGAAATAAGCGAAATCGCCGGAGAGATCCGTTTTCTTGCAGAAGTGGGTGTTGATGCTTTGATTGTGCAGGATTTGGGTGTCATTCGTCTGATACGTGAAATTTGTCCCGACATGCCGATCCATGCATCTACACAAATGAGTGCACACAACGTGAGTGATTGCCGCATGTTGGCGGCAATGGGGATCAGCCGCGTTGTATTGGCCAGAGAGCTGAGTGATGCGGAAATGATGCGTATTGCCGGAGAATGCAAAATCGAAACGGAAGTGTTTGTTCACGGCGCTCTGTGCATGTGTATATCGGGTCAGTGTTACTTCAGCAGTGCGCTCGGAGAACGCAGCGGAAACCGCGGTCTTTGTGCACAGGTATGTCGGTTGCCGTTCTATATGGAGGAGCGGAACAGGCATAATTTATCATTAAAAGATATGTCATTGATTGATAGGATACCACGGCTGAAAGAAATCGGAATATCTTCACTGAAAATCGAAGGCAGGATGAAAAGCGCGGCTTATGTCTCATCCGTTGTTTCGGCATTTGGGGACGCTTTGAACGGGAAAAAATACAATAAAAAATTTCTCGGCGAAGTATTCAGCAGAGGCGGGTTTACGAAAGGTTATTTCGAAAACAGGCTGGGTGCCGATATGTTCGGTGTGCGAAGCGAAGAGGATAAACAACGTACATCGGAGGCGGAGGCGGACGCAAGCATCAAAGATGCACAGAAAGTGCCGGTGTATCTGTATTTCTCTGCAAAGAAAAATCTCCCGTTCCGCTTGGTTGTAAAAGATACGGAGGGGCATGAAGTTGTAACGCAAGGCGATGTTTGTCAGCAAGCGTTGAATAAAGCAATCGGAAAAGAACAGATTACAGCGCAGCTTTCAAAACTGGGGGATACTGCTTATATGGCAGAGCACATCGAAGGTGAAGCCGAAAGTGAGTTGTTTCTGCCTCTTTCGTCTCTGAATGCCGTGCGAAGAGCGGCATGCGAAGAACTGGATCAAATACGCTGTTTTCGTGAACCACGAAGATATCATTCATACATTCCGCAAACGAATGCCGCTCCGGTTCAACGGAAATTGATAGCTCCTAAAATAAATATCCGTCTTTCGGGTATTCATCAGCTCACCGAAGATATGCTGCAGTGCGTAGACAGGTTATATCTGCCTTTGTATTCTCTGCGGCAAGCGGATTCATCGTTGATAGATCAATACCGCGAAAAAATCGGAGTTGAACTGCCGCGTGTCAGTTTCGAGGAAGAGTCTGCGATAAAGAGGGAATTGCAGTTTGTTCGCGCGTCCGGTATTTCCCGTGCAATGTGCCATACAGTCGGAAAATTACTGCTTGCAAAAGAAGCCGGTTTTCATATCACTGCGGGCTTCGGCGCAAATATTGCAAATTCACTTGCTTTGGCAGAAATTGAGAGACTCGGTGCGGAGGAATGTGTATTGTCAGCCGAATTGCAGTTTCAACGAATGAAAACGATGCACAGGGTGATCCCTGTCGGGATTGTGGCATACGGATATTTCCCGTTAATGATTACACGAAATTGCCCGGTGAAGATTGAAAGCGGATGCAGAAATAAAGATTGCCTGCTGACAGATCGGAAAGGGAAACAATTTCGTGTTGCTTGCGACAACGGGGTATGCGAGATTTTTAACAGTGAAGCAATTTACTATGCCGACAAGCGTGAAAAATTACGGATTTTTGATTTTATTCTGCTGCAGTTTACGAATGAAAATGCGGCGCAGTGCAAGGCTGTTTTATCGGAATACCAAAACGGGGGTGTCCGAGAAGGCATTACACGAGGAACTTATATGCGAGAAATCAAGTAAACGAGGAGAGAAATACATATGGATGCAAAAAAAGTCAGTGAATCCAAAACAGAGCAAATACAGGTGGTGATGGCTGAGGATATCAATGGATACGGTAGATTGTTTGGAGGCAGACTGATGCAGTGGATTGATATTGTAGGCGGAGTGGTTGCACGCAGGCACTCCAACAGCAATGCTACGACAGCTTCGGTGGATGACCTGCAATTCAAAGCAGCTGCGTATGTCAATGATATGGTAGTGCTGATCGGTCAGATTACGCATGTAGGTCGCTCATCCATGGAGGTGCGGGTTGAAACGTACGTGGAACATCTCAGCGGAACCAAGAGTATGATCAATCGGGCATATATGGTTTTTGTCGCATTGGATGAGAACGAAAAACCTGTGCAGGTGCCCGGGCTGATCCTCGAAACCGAAGAAGAAAAAGCAGAATGGGAAGCTGCAATCAAACGCAACGAATTGCGTACGGACAGAAAAGAAAACAGGTATTAAAAAAGACTGCCGATTTATGTTTTCAGCAGTCTGAAATAGCAGATCCGATTTTTATTTTTCAAAAATCATCGTTACATCGGTAGGCAGTGCCAGACCGCATTCTGCTTCGACAGCTTTCAGTATACCGGACGGAACCGGACATGTCGGGTGTTTGCAGTATTTCGCACAGACGGTATATACTTCACCTTCACCCAGTTTTCCGAAAACTTCCGCATAGGCATCAACTTCGGTTAATTCTTCCTGAAGCGGCTGGTAAAATTTACAATCGGTTGTGATGGTTACTTTTGCTGTAGAACTGTCGATTTTTTCCGCTTCAACAACGGTTGTTAATTTACAGGGTCCCGGTTGGATTGTTACTTTGGTCATATGAAACCTCCTGAAAAGTAGTCGAACAATGAACCTGACGAATCAGATGCTCTGAAGGCAAAGGAGTCGTGAAAATCTCAATCGGATCATGAATCGATACTGATATTTTAGCAGAGCGGATATCTTTTTACAAGAATCATTCTAAATTAATTTCACATCTTTTACTTAAATCATTCTTTCGAAGCGAATACTGCCCGGATTGAACTGCATTCTCCGATGTGTTACAATAAGAAAAACAAAAATTGTGGAGCAGGCTGAGTAATGGCAAAAGGAACGAAAAGGAAGATCGCTCTTGAACCGAAAATAAAAAAAAGATGGCTGCTGTTTTCAGTGGCTGCGGTGATTGTGATCTGTCTGGCGATACAAAAAATGCCCGAATCAACAGTTTTTTTGAAAACTGAAGCTTATAATGTGAACGCAAATGCAAAAATATATGTCTTTAAAAAGCAGGAATATATATTCATCAACAGTACCGTTCCGCTGAATTATTTAGTGAGCGAAGGGACCGATATTGCTGCTTCGACCGTGATTGCGGATAATTATTATATTACTTCGAATCAGTATTTGCAGCAGAAGATTGCGGCATTGCAATACATGATTGATCACCCGCAGGTTGATACAAAGTGGGAGATATATCTTGCAATCAGTGAGCTGAATGATCAGGTGGACTCACTGGATGCGCAAATTGACACGGCTGTTGCCAACGGCGACAATGAAGGCAAAACCAACATGCTGAATCAACGGACGGCGATTCTGGATCAGATTGCAGTATTGGAAAATGCAATGAGATTTGTCTTCACGGATTTGACCGTGATGAATACAATGAAAAACACATTGAACAGCCAATTAAATTCCACTACCATTCCGCTGATATTGGATAATTTGAATTTTACAGTGACGGGTTATATTTATTTTTCGAAAAATGGATATGAAGACACCCTGAATATGAATGTTTTGGATAATCTGTACGATGGTTACTTCGATTATCTCGATCATTACAGTCCCAATACTGCGTTGGCAGACGGACAGTATATCCTCAAAAGTGAAGCAACCGATCGCGCCGTAATTGCTGTTCGAATCGGATCAGACGCGCAGATCAGCGATAAGGAAGATGTCATTAATTATAAAAATGAATTGACGACTGCCTATAATATGGATAAAGAAGGCGGATACTACGAATTTTTATTCCGCAGAATCGATATTCTGAATCAATTCCCGAACATGACTGCATACGTTTCCGACGGAACCGAGATTACGGGGAAAATCGTGGATATTGTTTCCGAAGGCGACGAACAGGTTGTGATGCTTGCTGTCCGCAATAATATCACTTATTTTTCTGATAAAACGATACTTAGCGGGAAATTGGAGACGGATTCATTTTCGACTTATTCGGTTCCGAAATCGAGTATTGTTACGACGGACAGCGGCGCGTACATCACCGTTATTTCGAACACCAGCGTTGGTAAAGAAACGATTCCCGTAACGGTTTATCAATATGCAGGGAGTCGCGCATTGTTGAAAGTAAGTGAAAACCCAGCATTAAGTGAAGGATCTCAGATTCTCAAACACGGTCAGAAGCCAAAAAACGAATCTCAGGACACGGATACAGAAACCTCAAAGGAAGGTCAATAAATAAATGATACACGATAATGTTAAGGATGTATTGGAGCGGATAAAAACGGCCAGTGATAAGTCTGATTATCATCAAACGGTCCGATTGATCGGCGTGAGTAAATTTCGTACGATAGATGAATTGGAGCAAATTGTTTCCTGCGGGATCACTGATCTCGGTGAAAACAGGGTGCAGGAACTGTTGGAGAAATACCCTGTATTCGAAGGACGGGTCAATTGGCATCTAATCGGTACTTTGCAGAAAAATAAAGTAAAATATATCATCGATAAAGTTTGCCTGATTCATTCGCTCGACAGTATATCGTTGGCTGAAGAAATCGACAGGCAGGCAGCCAAACACGGGCTGATTGCGGAAGTGTTGATTCAAGTGAATATTGCAAAGGAAGAATCGAAGCATGGTTTTTTCGAAGAAGACATTGATAAGATACTCGAAGAGCTGTCTGGGTTTCAAAACATCAAAATAAAGGGCATGATGGTAATTGCTCCCGATATTGAAAATAATTGTTATTTACAAGAATTGTTCGAAAAATCGAGAAATATTTTCGATAATCTGATGAAAAAAGCGCAGAACTATGGTAATATGGATATAGAAATTTTATCTATGGGAATGACGAACGATTATGAAACTGCAATCGAATGCGGATCAAATATGGTCAGAATCGGAAGAGCATTATTCAATTGATTCACGGAGGATGAGATGAGCGGTATAGAAAAATTCTTGAATGTCTTGGGTTTTCAGTTTGAATGGGATGACGCGGATCAGAATGAATCTGTCCAATCAGCGGTTAAATCAGAAGACAGGCATTCAAAACAAAATAGAAAAGCAGAAGTCAAAGATCACAGCGAACCGATTAAGGCAGCATTACCGAGCGGAACAGCGCAGGTTATACTTTTGGAACCGGAAAAAATTACAGACGCACAGAAAATTTGCAACGAATTAAAAAATGGAAAAACAGTCGTTGTCAATGTTGAAAAATTAAACCAATCCGATATTATCCGTTTATATGATTTTGCCAGCGGTGCAACTTATGCTTTGGGCGGCAAAATGCGCGAAATATCTGAGAACGTTTTGGTGATCGCTCCAATCAATGTGGATATTCAAACCAGTGAGGTGGCGAAGTTATCTTCAGTCGATGATATGGACGATGATATGATTGACGATTTCGAGTTTTAAAGATAATCCCGATAATCGGAGCGGATTGCATCCGCTCTGTTTGTTTTTTAGGAGGAATATGGCACAAAAAGATTTTTTAACTTCCCGCATACAGGAAGCTGCCGAGATGGCAGTCGCATATCAAACGACGAGTTATCTTGATTTTTATGAACCCGCATTACAAATGCTTACTGAACGCGAAATTGCACGATATCCGGGAAGCGAATGTGCTTTTTTTGGAGGTCATGAATATTGCGAAAGGAAAATGCTGTGCATCTTTCCGCAATCGCAAGAACCGACGGATACGGAGTTCCCGATCGATTGCATTCAGATCAAAGACACATCAGCTGCACTGACGCATCAGGATGTGCTCGGTGCACTGATGAATGTCGGAATTGAACGCGAAAAAACAGGAGATATCAATATCAAAAACGAGATGATCCAGTTTTTTGTTTCGGCACCTCTCGGAGAATTTATTGAGATGCAATTGAATCGCATCGGCAGATTTTCTGTTGACCCGAAGAAAGTGTCGCTGAATGAAATTATTGTCTTTGAACCGAATTTTGTCGATACGGATATTATCGTGCCTTCCATGAGGGCAGATGCAGTGATTCATGCGGTATTCCGAATATCCCGTTCGGAAGCCAGTGCATTGATTAAAGCAGAAAAAGTGAAAGTAAACCATAAAGCAATCAATAAACCGGCTGTTACCTTGA
>CAYUFL010000006.1:0-12398 GCA_964444065.1 uncultured Lachnospiraceae bacterium | reverse complement strand
GCGTTCCAAAGGACGGATTATCATTGATGCTTCGAGCGGCGTAACAAAAAAGGGCAATATAAAACTGAGAATCAAAAAATTTGCATAGACGGGATTTTTCTGTATGAGAGAGTCCAGAGAACTGATTGTAACCGACGATTATGAAGGGGTCCGCGCTGATAAGTTCATTGCCGATGCGGTTGAATCATTTTCGCGCGAAAAATTAAAAGAAATATTTGACGAGAAAAATGTATCGGTCGGAGACAAGGCGGCAAAGCCTTCTCAGAAACTGAGGACAGGGGATATTGTGCGCGTGCTTCTGCCTGAAACTCACGTATTGGAATTGTTGCCGCAAAACTTACCGCTTCGGATTGTTTATCAGGATGAGGATATTGTAATTGTTGATAAACCGCAGGGCATGGTTGTACATCCTGCTCCGGGTGTGTCGGACGGAACGATGGTGAATGCGCTGCTGTATCATATTGACAGTCTGTCTGCCATCAATGGAGTGATTCGTCCGGGTATTGTACATCGAATCGACAAAGATACCTCCGGATTGCTTGTGGTGGCAAAAAACGATCGGGCACACCGTTTTTTGGCAGTGCAGTTTGCGGAGCACACCATCGCCCGCGCTTACAGCACCGTCGTGCACGGTGTGATGGAAAATGATAAAGGAACCGTCGATGCACCGCTGGGACGCGACCCGCACAACCGGAAAGCCATGGCTGTCACAGAAAAAAACAATAAGCGTGCAGTGACGCATTATTCCGTGATGAAGCGATATCAGAATTATACACATTTGGATGTAAGACTGGAAACGGGAAGAACGCATCAGATCAGAGTGCACATGAAATACATCGGGCATCCCGTGATCGGAGACCGTACTTACGGGAGAAATACACCGTTGGACAATCAATTCGCAGGACAGCTGCTGCATGCATATCTACTGGGATTTTTGCATCCTTCTACCGGAGAATATATGCAGTTTACAAGTGAATTGCCGGATTACTTCGAAAGTGTAATATCGAAGGCATAAAATTTTATTTAACGGTGTGTTATCGGACTCATTTATATTATAATGGAACACAGGAATTCGCAAGGAAGGTCAAAAGTGGACAGAATATTAATCAAAGGCGGCAACAGGCTTGTCGGAGATGTTATAATAACCGGCGCGAAAAATGCAGCATTGGGAATTTTGCCTGCAGCATTGCTTTGCAATGGGATATGTGTGATTGAAAATTTACCGGATATTCAGGATATCCGGAATTATATGATTATGTTAAAAAAACTCGGAGCAATGATAACGGTGGATGAAGACGGCAATACACGTATTGATACATCGGATGTCACTTCTCAACATATCGGCGATGTGGAAGAGGAAAGCACGAAAATGCGTGCATCCTATTATTTGCTCGGTGCCCTGCTGAGTAAGTTTCGTGACGTGCGCCTCCCTTTGCCCGGCGGATGTGCAATCGGCGCTCGTCCGATCGACCAGCATATCAAAGGGTTTGAAGCCTTAGGCGCAACCGTTGATATGAAAAACGGATATATTCATGTCTATGCAGATGAACTGAAAGGCGCGAATATATATTTGGACGTAGTGAGCGTAGGGGCAACGATCAATATCATGTTGGCATCGGTAATGGCGCATGGTATCACAACGATAGAAAACGCGGCCAAAGAACCGCATGTGGTCGATATTGCAAATTTTCTGAATTTAATGGGTGCAAATATAAAAGGTGCGGGAACTGATGTGATCAAAGTGATCGGCGTAGAAGAGTTGAAGCAATGTACTTATTCCGTGATCCCTGATCAGATCACAGCAGGAACGTACATGATTGCGGCAGCCGCTACAGGCGGAGATGTGCTGATTAAAAACGTCATACCGCGTCATATGGAACCAATCAGCGCCAAACTGATTGAGATGGGGAATGAAGTGATTGATTATGATGACAGTATCAGAGTCATCGGGAAGAACCCCTTGCACCCGATCAGTATCAAGACTTTGCCATATCCTGGGTTTCCAACTGATTTGCAGCAGCCCATGGGTGTCTTGATGTGTTTGGCGGATGGCATGAGCAGTATTGCCGAAAGCATATTTGAAAGCAGGTTCAAATACGTCAATGAATTGATCCGCATGGGTGCGGACGTCATGATTAACGGCAATGTTGCTGTTTTTAAAGGCGGGAGTAAACTCTCGGGTGCCAGAATCAATGCAACCGATTTGCGCGCAGGTGCAGCGATGATTATTGCAGGACTTGTTGCCGACGGGACGACGGAGATTTATGAACTGAAACATATTGACAGAGGATACGATGATATCGTCGGGAGAATGAAGAAGCTTGGAGCAGATATTGTTCGTATAGACGATTGACACAGGAGCTAAAATGAAACTAATCAGCCTATCAAGCGGTTCTTCAGGGAATTGTCTGTATGTGGAACATGAAAATACAAAACTGCTTATCGATGCAGGTCTTTCCGGAAATCGAATTCAGCAGTTGATGGCAGATGCATCGATTGACCCAAGCACACTGAGCGCTATTCTGGTTACGCACGAGCACGAAGATCACATCGGCGGTGTGGGGATTTTGTCCCGACGGTTTCAATTGCCGATTTATTCGAACGAAGTGACAATGAAAGCAATGCGAAACAGATTGGGCAAACTCAAAGAAGAGCATGTTTGCATTTTTGAAACCAATCGAAGTTTCTGCATCAAAGATATTTCAATTCATCCTTTTCCTACCTCTCATGATGCATCCGAACCGGTCGGGTTTCAATTTTCGGACGGAAAATCGAAGTTGGCAATTGCAACTGATCTTGGGTATGTAAGCGATGAGATTCGAGCCAATTTGATTGGGTGCGAAGCAATTTTTCTTGAATCGAATCACGATGTGGATATGCTGAACAACGGCAGTTATCCTTATTATTTAAAAAAAAGAATTCTCAGCAACCACGGACATTTATCCAACGAAACCGCTTCTCAGTTTTGCTGTGAATTGATCGAGAGCGGAACGCAGCAATTTATGTTCGGACATTTGAGTCAACAGAACAATACGCCGTTGCTTGCTTTGAAAACAGCAATTGCAATTACGGAACAGCATCAAATGAAGCGCGGCGAAGATTTTATTTTGAATATCGCACCGCGTGAAACAATCAGTACAGAAATTTTTACAATAAAAAAGTAGGTAATCTGCCTACTTTTTTTATTGCTAATACATCAAATAGAGCATGGCGGCTATGGCGAGAACCGTTTTGGTATGCAGTGCATTGATAAACGGCAGGAATTTTTCGTATGAGGAAGGTTTGCAGGAAATCAGCAACAGGAAATACTGTGTAAAAACATCCGCAGAAGGAATGTTCTTTCCTTCGGAAGAAGCTTCCCGCATCAAGTTCTTAATATATATGGTATCGGACAGTTTTGATTTATTGCTCGCAATGAGACGGGTCATTTCGGTACTGGTTAAAGTGATCAGACGATCAAATGTGTATTTTTCGTCTTTTCCGATCTGAAGGATTTTTGCGGCATTTTCGATCAGCGCAATGTAAATGTCTTCATATTTTGTTCCGGTGCTCTGCATCATTTGCGATGCACGGATTTCAACCGTATCGCGGCTGATGTTGCTGGAGCGAAGCAAGAGTTTCAAAAGCAGATCGAAATGATTGCCGAATGTTTTACCGACGCTCTTTCTGAATAAGGACAGTTGCTCGGAAGGATGGTGTTCCTGAACAAAATAAATACTGCCAAGGGATTTTTCAAACAGTTTCAGTGTATCGATGTATCCCATTTTGATATTTTTTTTCATTTTATCCGCGCTTTCGCACAGATCTAGCACCATCGCTTCACTGGACTGAATGATTGTAACCGTACTGTCGATGTCAGACGGGACAATCAGCAGATCGTCTGTGGATAAAATATTATCAATCCCATACCCTGCTATGATCTTGTAGGGAGAGTAAGTGGATGAAAATTGAGGATCCTGTGCTCTGTTGACTTGAGAAATCTGCGGAAAACAGGAGGCGGCAAGCAGATAAGTATTCAGTTTTCCGCGCGGTATTTTTTCTATAGTTAACATTTCGGCTTCCAGTGTGCTGAGCGAAACGGAGACAAATCCTAATTTCGTAGCGGAATGCCGAATTGTTTTTTCATCGATATAATTGTCCAGAATTTCTTTCAACGGATCAAGTTCTTCTGTTTGACATTGAATATATTTCAGAAAGGATTTTTTAAATGTTTTGGTGTCGGATTTCGACCATTCTTCGGTGTATTTCTGTGCAATGAATTTATTGACCCCAAACAGATCCTTTGTGGCAACATTCCGCCAAAACCGAACTGCACGTTCAAAATCACCCTGCGCAATGAGTGCAGCATTGAGCGCACCGACAAACGATCCCGAAACACCGGCAATATTGATATCAAATTCCCGCAACGCTTTCCAAGCCCCAATTTCAAAAGAGCTTTTTGAACCGTCCGAACTTAACACCAGACCGTAGTCGCTCATGTCTACCTCCACCTTGAATTGCTGATTGCAGTAATATTCAGAGTCAATTGCTTACAGTTTATAATTATACCAAAATCTGTTCGAATATCGAAGATGTATTGGTAATATTTTATCGAAAATTCAACCAATATACCTGTCGGCCACATCAATTGGATGGTTCGAAATGAGAATAATATGATATAATTTTATTTATCGGTAAAAGGAGACAATGAAATGAGCAGTTATGAGGATAAAATCAAACAGGATTTGATCTTTTGGAAAGTGAAGATGCTCAAGGATCCTTTACTGACCGAGCATATTGCACATGCTGTGCAAAGCAAGACCAGAAATCTGATTCCGTCGGGGGTCAATCAAATCATTACGGATGCAATCAAAAATATGACCAAGTTTATTTTGTCCGGCTCCGGCATCGTGACGAACAGCTATTCACAGTCGCTGACATTGCGTCAACGTGATCGGATTATCACAGAGAAAATCGACGGATACAAAAAAGCAGGAATATTCAGCGGTGCCTGCACGGGATATGGCGGATTTCTTCTCAGCGCGGTTGATTTTCCAGTGCTGCTTTCCATCAAGATGAAAATGCTTTCCGAAATATCGGCATGCTATGGGTTTGACATCAGTGATCCGAAAGAACGTTTATTCATGCTCACCCTATTTCAACTGACTTTTTCAAGAAGGGAAAAGCGCAAAGAGATTTTTTATCGGATATTAAATTGGCAGCAATATGCGGCACAACTGCCGGAAGACGTGAATGCGTATGACTGGAAGAGCTTTCGCGAAGAATATTGTGACTATATCGATCTGGCAAAACTGATGCAGATGATTCCCGGTATCGGGGCATTGTTCGGTGCTTATGCGAATAACAAACTGCTTGCACAGCTCGCAGGAAATGCAATGCAAGCATATCATTGTCGCTTGCTTTTGGAGCATTGACAGTATGGCTGTTTTCAATTTTTTATATTTTATGTAGGAGTACTTATGCAAAACAAATCCAGTTCATTGATTGCTTTTTTGGTAAAGGCAGGAATTATCGCGGCTTTATATTTTGTGATCGGGATTTTTTTTCAACCGATCGAATTCGGTTCACTGCAACTGCGTCCGTCTGAGGCGCTGAACGTGCTGGTTTTTTTCACGCCTTCAGCGGCATGGGGCTTGTTTATCGGGTGCGTTGTAACAAATCTATCAAGTCCGTTCGGGCTTGCCGATATTATTTTCGGAAGTTTGGCAACGCTTGTGAGCGGATTGATCGGGAGCAAAATCAAGAATAAATATCTCGTCGGACTGCCTTCGGTGATCATTAACGGCTTCGTTGTCTCCGCAATCATCGGTATTATGACCGATACGATGAACCTTTATTTTCTCTATGTCTTACAGATTGCCGCCGGTCAGTTGCTGAGTGTATATGTCATCGGTATGCCGATCTTGTTTCTGTTTGAAAAAAACCGTAAGCTGAACGAATTGATCAGAAAGTAAAAAACGCCTTATCATATTATGATAAGGCGTTTTTTATCTGTTTGGATTCGTGAATACGATGCCCAACGTGCCGGGTCCAGAGTGGGCGCCGATCGTTGGACCGATCATCATTTTTATTGCTTCCTTAACCGGTGTGCGTTCTCGGATCAATCCCAGCATTTCATCTGCCGCTGTTTCGTCATCGCCGTGTACGATATAAATGGTCTGTTCGGAGAGTCCTCCGGAGAGCTCGGCAACAAGATCTGCCATCCGTTGTTTTAACTTTTTTTCGCCGCGGATTTTTTCAATGGCGATCAACTCACCGTTCTTGTCAACATTCAGGATCGGTTTGATATTGAGCGTGCCGGCAATTGCCGCAGCCGCAGCCGAAAGGCGCCCTCCGCGAACAAGATATTCCAGTTTTGATACTGTGAACAGGTGCTCCGTATGTGCCGTTAGATCAAGCACTGCCCGTTTGATCGTTTCCATCGATATACCCTGCATTGACATATCGTATGCAACAAGTACGGCGCGTCCGTATCCGATGGTCGCACATTTCGAATCGACGATTTCTATCTGCACATCCGGATATCGCTCTCTGATTTCCCGAGCAGCCATATCTGCCGCGGAAACAGTGCCCGAAAGCTTCGAAGAAAGACCGATGTACAATATCGGGACGTGCTGCTTGGCATAGCGTTCGAAAACGCTCAGAAATTGTTCCAAAGGAACCTGGGACGTTTTGTAAACGGACTTGTGACGCATATCGTGATACATATGTTTTAAGTCCAGTTCGGTGGAAGGTTTGCGCACGGAACCATTGATTTCGATTTCCATCGGTAATATTTCAATTGTTCTGCTGCTCTGCATTTCTTCTGTCAGATCCGCTCCGCTGTCAGTGATGATCTGTATCGGATTATTCATTGATACCGCCTCAGTATGATTTGTGATTTGATTATAATGGCAGAATCTTAGTTTTCAATTAAAACATTTCGAATACAGCAAGAAAAAAGAGCCGATCTCACGGCTCTTATCAATGCTTTATTTGCTTTCGTAACGTTTTTTGAATCTTCCGACTCGACCGCCAGTATCAACCAGTTTCTGTTTACCGGTAAAATAAGGATGGCAGGCAGAACATATTTCTACTCGGATTTCATCTTTGACAGATCCAGTTTCGAACGTATTCCCGCAAGCACAGGTGACAGTGCATTTTTTGTAATCCGGATGGATTCCCTGTTTCATGAAACTCACCTCTTTCATAGTGATCTTATATAAAGTTACTTCTTTACAGCCATTATATTATAACAGTGTCGTGCTGAATTATCAAACATTTTTTTATCTTATCATATAATTTTTTAGAATCATGGCAACAAAATCTTTGTTGGACTTTGTTTTGGACATATTCTGTATAATTGTGTCGGTAAAGCTGATCGTACCGAGGTTATTCAATGCTTTGCGTATGCCGTATGAAGCGGACAGTTCGTCCTCGCCCAGCAGCAAATCTTCTCTTCTTGTACCGGAGCGCAGAATATTCATGGCAGGGAAGATTCTGCTTTCTGCAAGTTCCCGTTCCAAATGCACTTCCATATTTCCTGTCCCTTTGAATTCTTCATAAATCATATCGTCCATACGGCTGCCTGTTTCAATTAAAGCTGTTGCAAGGATGGTCAAAGAACCGCCGCCTTCGATATTGCGGGCTGCTCCGAAGAATTTTTTGGGAAAATATAAACTTTCGGGATCAAGACCCCCGGAAAGGGTTCTCCCCGAAGCAGGAACAACAAGGTTGCTGGCTCTTGCAAAACGGGTAATGCTGTCTACAAGAATCACAACATCTTCTCCCAGTTCCACGAGACGTTTGCTTCGCTCCAGAACGATTTCGGCAGCCTTGATATGATTGGATGGCTTTTGATCAAACGTGGAGTAAATGACGTCGGCAATAATACTGCGCTGCATATCGGTTACTTCTTCCGGGCGTTCATCGATCAGCAGGATGATCAGTTTGATGTCGGGATGATTCAGTTTGATTGCATTGGCAATCTGTTTCAGCAGAATGGTTTTTCCTGCTTTCGGTGCAGCAACAATGAGTCCGCGCTGTCCTTTTCCGACAGGGGCAAAAATATCCAGAATCCTGGTTGAATTGATTTGTTGTGTTGTTTCCAGTTTTAGGCGTTCGTCAGGAAAGATTGGAATCAGTTTCTCGAAATCCGGTCTGTTGACTATTGTTTCAGGAGCTCTGCCGTTTACTTTTTCAACATACAACAGTGCATCGTAACGCTCATTTTCGTTGGAAATCCGTATGCGACCCTGAACAAGATCCCCTGTGCGAAGTTTGTATTTTCTGATTTGTGACGGAGACACGTAAATATCATTATCACCCGACATATAATTGCTGGTTCTGAGAAAACCAAAACCGTCAGGATTGGTTTCCAAAATGCCGCTGTGCGATTTTTCGTACTGTGACATGTCTTTTTCCGTGCCGGCAGACATAATCTGTTTTTCTTCCTGAAGAATTTCCTCGGTCAGTCTGCCGTTGACCTCTTCAATGAATAACATCGCAAAGTATTTTTCCGCTTCTTTCGGCGGACGAACCTTGCCGCAGATTTCAAAGCCGCTCAGCAATCGAAATTTTTGCACCTGAGAGGCGGATACGTATACATACTCGTCAGGCGCTTTCATTTCGGGTGTTTTTAAAAAACCGAAACCTTCGGGAAGAATCTGTACAATACCGCGCATTTCAATGGTATCATCGATAGAATCCTTCAATTTTGCATATTTTTTTACGTTTAACGATTTGGTTTCTGAAATCGTGTTCAGTAACTCTTGTTTGGATAATTTGCTGATTTTTTCGATGCCCATGCCTTTTGCTTCTTCTTTAAGCTGTTGAACGGACATTTCTGAGATTTCTTTATCCAAGACTAGCCTCCGCGATGCGTTGATTGGGTGAGAATGAGATTTGAAAAAAAGATGACAAGAAATAAAACTGAACAAAAAACAGTTCAGAAATTGTATTCAGAGAACAGAATGTATAGTTGAATAATTCATCTTAACAAAAAGAAAAGAAAAAGTAAACAGAAAATCAGAAAATTTCTAGTTTAATAAACTATATATTCAATTTACACATCAACTCATTAATTATATGATATTACCATAACAATCGCGAATTGCCAAGTATTTTCATGAAAATACTTGCCTGATCATATCTGCGTCACTCATGAGTATAACAGTTCGAAAAAACCATCTCAATACGATAGGGAACTGTTGGATTGGTCTCTGATATAATAATGAAATAAAAAAATGTTCTGTTTTTCTCATAACCATAAAAAAAGTTTGTTATAATAAAATAAAATAAATTTACAGAAAAGACTGATGAATGAAAACCCGAATTTACGATTTGACGCTTTCCGACGGTTATTGCAATGCAATCCAAGATGCTGCGCAGACAATAAAGGATGGCGGCTTGGTTGTTTTTCCTACAGAAACCGTATACGGATTGGGTGCGAATGCACTTGATGAAAAAGCAGTATCCGGCATTTTTATGGCAAAAGGACGACCATCGGATAATCCGCTGATTGTACATGTTGCCGATGTTTCAATGATCGCAATGCTTGCGGATTTATCCGAACCTCAGGCAAAAGCAGTGGTTGATACCTTCATGCCTGGTCCGATCACTATAGTATTGAAGAAAAATAATCTCGTGCCGTACACTGTTACCGCAGGGTTGGAAACGGTAGCGATCCGTATGCCGAACGAGAAGTATGCCTTGGATTTAATTCGTAAGTGTCAATTGCCCATTGCTGCGCCCAGTGCAAATATTTCCGGCAAACCGTCACCGACGAGACCGGAGCATGTATTGCAGGATATGGACGGGAAAGCGGATGTCATCTTGCTCGGGGAGAATTGTTTGTACGGTATTGAATCGACGGTGCTGGATTGTACGGTACACCCTGCGCGTATTCTGCGTCCGGGCGCAATTACGCAGGAGCAATTGGCCGGAGTGATTGAGCTTGCATTGTCTGAAAATGTTTCCGATTCGGATAAACCGAAGTCGCCGGGGATGAAATATAACCATTATAAGCCAAATGCAGCTGTAATTGCCGTCAAGGGAAATGATGCGGATGTGATCGATTATATCAATCGCGCTGCGTGTGAATCCAGCGGCAGTGCTGTATTGGGATTCAGCGAATTGAAAGACGCTTTCACCGTGAGTCATTTTTTCTCATTGGGGAATAAAGAACTGCCGCAAGAGAGTGCTCGGGTGTTGTTTGCTTATTTCAGAGAATGCGATCGTTTGGGCGTGGAAACGATCTATGTCATGTGTACCGAAAACGAAGGAATCGGAAGAGCATATCTGAATCGTTTGCTTAAAGCAGCCGATCAGGTGATTGAATTATAATTCAGAACGGAGGTTGCTCATTGAAAAAGATACTATTTGTTTGTACCGGCAATACATGCCGCAGTCCGATGGCAGAAGCAATTTTTAATCAGGTAATTTCAGAAAAACAGTTGACAGCGTCTTTTAGGGCAACGTCTGCCGGAATCAGCGTGATCGAAGACGATATGCTTAGCCCGAAGAGTGCTGAAATATGCGCAGAAAACGGCATTGCAATCTTGTCGCATTCGGTATGCGGTGTAACCGAGACGTTACTGGGGGCGTTTTATTTGGTATTGACAATGACGGCGGATCAAAGAGATGCACTGAAAAAGAGATATCCGCAATACAGCGATAAGATTTATACGCTTGGAGAATATGCGGGTTCTTCCTGTTGCAGCGGAGATATTCCCGATCCCTTTGGAATGCAGTTGCAAACGTACCGAAAGACATATCAGATATTGGAAAGCTATATTCGAAGCTTAATAGAATTATTGCAGGAGGATGAAAAATGAAAATCGCAATCGGAGCCGATCACGGCGGCTATGAACTAAAACAGCATATCATCGCATTATTTTCTCCCAAAGGGTATGAGTTTCTTGATTTGGGAACGGATTCCAATGACAGCGTGGATTATCCCGACTATGCGTTTCGGGTCGGAAAAAATGTAACAAAAGGCGATTGTGACTGCGGGATCGTGATCTGTTCCACCGGTATCGGAGTTTCGATTGCTGCAAACAAAGTGACCGGAATCCGCGCGGCGCATTGCACTGATTCATACACCGCAAAAATGTCCCGACATCATAACAATGCCAATGTGTTGGCACTTGGCGCCAAAATTACAGGGGTAGCGATCGCGGAAGAAATTGTGGAAGTATTTTTGAAAGAAGGCTTCGACGGCGGTCGACACGAACGAAGAGTCGAAAAAATGGACGGATATAAAAATATTTAAACATCTCGGCAGTCATGTCGATAAAGATAAGGAGTAAGTAATATATGAGTAATGTAATGGTTTTTGATCATCCTCTGATTCAACACAAAGTAGGCATTATTCGGGATGAAAGTACCAATCATAAACTGTTCCGCGAATTGGTCAGTGAAATTGCCATGTTGATGGCATATGAGGTGACAAGGGATTTGCCTTTGATTGATGTGGAAGTCCAGACCCCGATATGCCGGACAACCGTTAAAAAACTGCAGGATGACAAAATCAGTATTGTTCCGATTCTGCGGGCAGGACTTGGCATGGTTGATGGGATGTTGAATCTTCTGCCGAATGCAAAAGTTGGGCATATCGGACTCTATCGAGACCACGAAACACTTCAACCTGTTCCGTATTATTGTAAATTGCCGGAAGAGATCAGCACCAATCTTGTCATTGTTTTGGATCCGATGCTTGCAACCGGAGGCAGCGGGATTGCGGCAATTGACTTTTTGAAAGAACAGGGCGCGAAATCAATCAAGTTCATGTGTCTGATTGCTTCCGAAAAAGGGATTGCGGCAATACAGAAAGCACATCCGGATGTCGATATCTTCGCAGCGGCTTTTGATGAAAAAATGAACGATAAAATGTACATCGTACCCGGACTGGGAGATGCAGGAGACCGCTTGTTCGGAACAAAATAGGATTTGTCCGAATCAATAGAGAGTGAGAATAATAATGATTGAAAGAGGCGATTGTATGAGACCGGAATGGGATAAATATTTTATGGATTTGTTGGAAGTGATTAAAACAAGATCAACGTGTATGCGAAGGCAAGTTGCAGCAATTATCGTAAAAGACAAGCAAATTATATCTACAGGATATAACGGTGCACCCAAGGGGATTTTCCATTGCGATCAAGTTGGTTGTTTAAGAGAAAAATTGGGGATTCCATCAGGAGAAAAACATGAGCTTTGCCGCGGAATTCATGCGGAACAGAATGCAATCATTCAAGCCTCCATGCATGGAGTCAGTATTGAAGGAACCGAAATATATATCACACACTCTCCGTGTGTGCTTTGCAGCAAAATGCTGATTAATGCAGGTATTAAAAGAATTACATTCAAAGGAGATTATCCCGATAAGCTGGCGCTTGATCTGCTTGGAGAAGCAGGCG
>CAYUFL010000005.1:63738-74459 GCA_964444065.1 uncultured Lachnospiraceae bacterium | reverse complement strand
TGCTTTCTTCCAGATCGGAATCATGCTGTTCAGTGTTTCCGTTTCGAATACGGTTTCATATTCACCTTCCGCACCTTCTTTCGGGTGGGAATGTTCCATATCCATCAGAATCGGGTATCGGATATAGTCCGAGTATTTTTTCACGATACGCGAAATTTCGTATGCATCCAAATAATTATCATCGTTTTCTTCTTCGGTGGTGTCTTTAATATAAAGTTCGATGACCGTACCGACAGTATCTTTCTGCGCTTCTTTGATTGTATATCCGTCTTCCCCTTCCGATTCCCAGCAATAAGCAATGTCGGAACCGATCGCACGGCTTGTCACAACGACCTTTTTGCTCACCATAAAGGAGGCATAAAACCCTACGCCGAACTGTCCGATGACGGAAAGGTCATCCGCAATTTCGTTTTCTGCTTTGAACGCGCGTGTTCCGCTGTGGGCGATCGTCCCGAGATTGAGTTCGAGATCTTCTTTGGTCATACCGCAGCCGTTGTCTTCCACTGTCAATTTTCTGTTTGTTTTGTCGATTGTAAGCCTGATCGCGTATTCTTCACCGTCCGCCACTGCAACACTTGCATCTGTGAGGGACTGAAAATGTCTTTTATCCAATGCATCGCTTGCGTTGGAAATCAATTCACGCAGGAAAATCTCTTTATGCGTATAGATCGAATTGATCATCAGATCCAGCATCCGTTTGGATTCTGCTTTAAACTGTTTTTTTGCCATACCGTTACCTCATCATATCTCATGATTTAGCACTCATCTCACTAGAGTGCTAATAAGAAGTATAAATCACAGCATGTTAAATTTCAAGAGATTCTGCATTTTTTTTCTTTTATTCTTTTTGGTTTTTATTGATTTGATGTAACATAACACACCAGCATTGTCTAAAAACATAAATAATACAACATATTCTGATCACTGCGAATGAAATATTTGTACAAAACATGAAATAAGACTAACACATTATATTTTGTGTACGATAATATATTTAAAATAATAATGAGGCGTCACCACAATCCTTATTCTGACACATACAATCTAACATTGCGAACGCAATGTCAATCGGTTCGCATATTTATGCTCGAACTCGTCTGCCGGCAATCTCTGTTGACATTCAAACACGTTCCATCTCAACACAGCTGGTTATACTTGTCAAACATAATGTACAAGTGCTTGTGGAAGACCTTACGGAGGGGAAAATGAAAGGACTTAATAATTTAAAAATCGGCACAAAACTCATCGCAGCATTCATGATCGTGGCAATCTTGGCAACAGCGCTCGGTGTTTTCGGCATCCTTGAAATCATCTCGCTGAAAAACATCTCCGATCATACATACAACAATATTCTCGTTCCGATCCAAAAAATGGGTGAACTTGATGAAGAGTTCCAACGCGGAAGAGTGAATTTGCGCCAAGCAATACTGGTGGATGATCCCATACTCATGGATGATGAACTGACAAAACTCGTAGCTCGGCGTCAGACCATCGAAACATTGCTTGCTGATTTTAAAAATATGGATCTGACCGATGAGAATCAAGTCCTTCTGGATACCGTCATCGCATCGAATACTGCCGCAAATGAAGCAATCGATGAAGTCATTGTGCAAATACGCGCCGGAAACGACGCTCTCGCTGTTTCAATGATCATGGAAGACAGCACGGCAGGCATTACTGCCAGAGCGGAGCTTGATGCAATCGTTGCATTCGTCGATGATTTAAATATGGAGGCGCAAGAACAACAGATTGCCAGCAATGCAAAGGTTCAGCAGACAATTTGGATCGCAGTCGGTTTCAGTGCTGCGGTGATAGCGATGGCGATGATAATCGGAATTATCATAAGCAGAAATATCAGTAAACCAATCAAGAGAGCAACACAACTGGCTCAGGAAATAGCCGAAGGTAATTTTACGCGTGAAGTGGAAGAAGAGTTTTACGCGCGAAAAGATGAAATCGGTGATCTTGCAAAAGCATTCAGAGATATGTCCGCAAACCTAAACCGATCACTAAGCAATATCCAGAGTGCTGCCGAGCAGGTTGCTGCGGGCGCGCATCAGGTATCGGATTCCAGTATTTCGCTTTCTCAGGGTGCCACAGAACAGGCAAGCTCCATCGAGGAGCTTTCCGCTTCCATTGAAGAAATTGCCGCACAAACGAAGCAGAATGCAAACAATGCGAAACAGGCCAATGAGCTTTCCGTCAAAACAAAAACCAATGCGGATGCAGGAAGCGCGCATATGCATCAAATGTTGGATGCAATGCAGGATATCAACACCTCCTCCAATAATATTTTTAAGATTATAAAAGTAATCGAAGACATTGCCTTCCAGACGAATATTCTCGCATTGAATGCGGCAGTCGAAGCCGCCCGTGCCGGACAACACGGAAAAGGGTTCGCTGTGGTTGCGGAAGAAGTCAGAAACCTCGCGGCACGTTCGTCAAAGGCTGCACAGGAAACTACAGAAATGATCCAGGATTCCATTATCAAAGTGGAAGAAGGGTCCAAAATTGCAGAAGCCACCTCTGCCGCACTCAATGAGATCGTCGAAGAAATCGATCAGGTTGCTTCTTTGATCGAAGACATCGCCAACGCCTCCGACGAACAATCCCTCGGTATCAGCCAGATCAACGAAGGCGTAATGCAGATATCTTCGGTTGTAGAATCCAACTCCGCAGTTGCGGAAGAAAGTGCCGCATCAAGCGAAGAGCTTGCGGGACAGGCACAGATGATGAACGAAGAAGTGGAACAATTCAAACTGCGCAAAATCACAAATTTCCAGAACAACAACGTTCCGGAACGATCCGCATCAAAAACAGTATTGCAGCCGGATGACGGTTCAAAATATTAATATTCTTCTGCCCGACTGAGAAACATGATTCAAAAAGAAAGCAGACGCGTTGTGTCTGCTTTCTTTCGTTTATCACCGGTTCATTATTCTCTTACGTTCTTTTGCTGCGCATAACGGTATTTCACGATATCCATGACGATATCTTTGGAAATCGGCACATTATTTGGAAATTGTATGGTCCCTTTTGATATATGATACCCCTCTGCGATCAATCTCTCTCGAAAATGCGCAACCCCATCATCACCCGGATACAGTCCGATATGGTGCTTAAATGCAGCAAAATGAATCAAATTGCCGCGGAAATAAAATGTCGGTATCCCGTAACTGATCTTCTCGGATGCCTCGGGTGCGCAGGCGGAAATCCATTTGCGCAGCAATTGCAGTCTCTCCTGCACTTCGAGAGGAAATGTAAGAATATATGCATCGATTGTTTGAATTAGATCGACATTGTCATTCACGATATCACCCTTAAACTCCTATATCACCCTTAAACTCCTCTATTTGGTGAAATCTTCATAATCTTTCGGCGAAAGCGGCGAAAATTTCAAGACAGCCGCATACTGAATCAGCGTCGTCAAAATAAGGGTCGCAAGGTAAAGGCCAACAGCCTGAGGGGTCATAATTGACAACACAATGATACCAAGTTTCAGCCATTTTTGCTGTGATGTTTTATCAATCAACGAATGTGCCGCAATATACTGTGACATAAAGTGGTACATAACATAGGAACATACAGGCAAAATCATCGAGTATAAAAAAGAATACAAGGTTGATTCATTATTCTGAAGCAGTATCTGAAACGGTGCAATGCTGATATCTTTCATCCAAAGAAACTGCAACGACAATTCCTCTGACAGAAACAATCCGTGATAAAAGAACGTCCATGCGATGACGCCCATAATAACAATCTGGGCAACCACATTGCCGATGCCTGCGAACATCTTATACCCGCTCTGTTTGCCGAGAACAAGTATTTCCTTCATTTTTTCGTCTTTGTTATTTTTATGCCTTTTCTCTATGGCATCAAATTTCGGTTTTAAAATCGGTGTAAGCTGAAGTGTTCTTATTTCGTGCTGCGTCATAATATATGTAGCCAACTTAATGATTACAGCCATCACCAAAATCGCATAACCCCAATTCCCTGAATCGAGACTGGCAGACTTAAGCATCAGACCGAACCCTTCCAATATTCCGTTCATAAGTATCTCCTATTCTGATTCCGACACTTCTCCGTACATTGCGGATAGCGTGCGTTTAGATTTCATTATACAGAAAAGATTGTTTTCACGCAAGAATAAACAAGATCAGCTTTCTTATTTTCTTTTTTTTGAGCAATAAAAAAGTGTCGGGAACTATTTGATTCAACATCATAAACCTTATAAATGATTGAAAATGCAATCGCCTCACATCATTGGAAAGAACCCTGAAACAGCAATCGTCCGTTTAAGCGAACGACTGCCGCACTGCATCGTTTTATATTGTATTATTTACACCTGTTTTTTGATTGTTGCGGCATGCACGATCGGCTTCGCACTCAATTCTTTCTGTATTTTTTTCTTCTCTTTAAAAAACATGACGATAACATTCTTCAGCAATGCCTGTGTCTGCACATCCAATGTTTTATATGTCTTTATGATCAAATCTGCCTTTTTCAGACGACGCTCGGAAAGTTCAGTCAGTGTCTGCGCACCGGTTTTTTTCAGAATCTCAAAAACAGCATCAATAAACTGCTCTTTTTGCTCATCCGGTATCTGCCCGAGCCATGATCGCAATGTGACATCCAGCGTGCGGCTGTTCTTTGTCAGTTCTTTCTCATAGGAAAAGTGCGTTCCGATCACTTCCCACGAGAGTGCTTTGTGCTGTTTCGCTCCGGAGTTCGTACTGCTCACAACAGAATAATCTTCGCTGTGTTCCAGCATAATACCGACAATGGACGACTGCGGCATGTAGGTATTGATCTTTTCGCGCAAATTCCGATATCCTTCCGTTGCAAGCACATCCGGCTGGAATCCCGGTCCGTCATTGTTGTAGACCGCAATGATCTTTCTCTGGTATGATCGCTTCAGATTCATTGCAGCATAGACTGCCAGATTCCCACCCTTGGAATGTCCGCCAAAAATAAATCTCCCCTTCAACTTGGATAACGCTTCATTGGCATACCCCACTGCCCGGTGCTGCGCAGGGACTTCCTTGCGGAAACTCATCATGAAATCCTCTTTCCAGCCGATCAGTGTATCTCCGGTGCCGCGAAATGCAACATAGTGCAGACTGGAAGACAAAGAAAACACCCCCGCACAAAATTGTTCGGACAGCTCGGGGTCAAGGATGCTGCGAAACCCGCTGATCGTGACGTTGCCGAATCGTTTCGTGTTTGCCGCCAATAAGAGCAATTTATTCAGTTGTATTGTTTTTTGATCACGCGTTTTGGCAAAACCATGCGTACGGTGGGCAACCAGCTCTGCTTCCAATGCAGACAGCGCAATTCCCTTCCCGCCGAACTCTTTCGAAACAATGTTTTCCAACGGAAGATAGATCAGTTGTGACAAGAGCAGATTGTCAACTTCGTTGAAGCTGTCCCGCTCGAAGCTCAAATCACCTCTCCATTTTAAATAGTCGAATAAATTTCCCATATCCATCCCGGCTTTCGATATACATATCTATAGGGATCATACCGCAAACATCGGATGAATTACAACCCCGCAACGTAGTTTTTCTCAACCGTAACCACACAGTGACAGCGCGGATCCTCGATCTGGATTCGTTCCGTAATTTTTTCCAGCAATTCACATTCCTGCGATTCGTGATAAGCATACGGCACAACAAGATCGAAAATCAGATTGACGGAATGCTCTCCGTTGACCACCCGAAAATCATGCACGTCTGCTTTTGGTTCCAATTCTCTGACAATCGAAATAACCATGTTTTTTTGATGCAACACTTTTTGATCGTTGATTTCCACCGGATCCATGTGAATGACAAGGAAGATACCCATTTCGCGCAGCACATCCCGTTCAATCTGATCAATGACTTCATGAATCTGTTCCAGATTGGAATTGTTTGCCACTTCCACATGAATGGTTGCCATCGTATGAGAAGGCCCGTAATTATGTGCAATCAAATCATGGCTGCCGACGATCCCCGGATAGCTTTCGACTTTTTCTGTAATCCGATCATGCACTTGTTTGTCTGCGGCTTCTCCGAGCAGCGGCATCAGCGCAACCTTCGCAATATTAAAGCCCGAATACATAACAAACAGCGAAACCGCAAGTCCCATCCATCCGTCAATGGAAACATTCGCCAGTTTACCGATCACAATAGAGCATATCGTCACTGTTGTGACAACCGCATCGTTAAGGGAATCCGCAGAAGTCGCCTTCATAATATTGGAATTGATCCGCTTGGCAAGATTCTTGTTAAACAAAGACATCCATAGTTTCAGAAAAACAGATGCGCTCAAAATCGCAACCATCACCCAGCTGAAGCCAAGCACCTGCGGATGCAGTATTTTCTGAAAGGATTCCTGCGCAAGAGAAAAGCCGACAAGCAAGATAACAATCGCAATGATAAATGCCGAAATATACTCATATCGTCCGTGTCCGAAAGGATGTTCCTGATCGGCGGGACGTTTCGCGAGTTTCACCCCGATTAAACTGATAATAGAGGAACCGGCATCCGATAAGTTATTGAATGCATCGGCTGTTACCGAAATACTGC
This sequence comes from uncultured Lachnospiraceae bacterium, assembly GCA_964444065.1. Lineage (GTDB taxonomy): Bacteria > Bacillota > Clostridia > Eubacteriales > Anaerofustaceae > JBGMEA01. The sequence continues at coordinate 67,893 of CAYUFL010000005.1, read as the reverse complement.
CGATCAACAGTCCGATGGTGATTTTAATGCCAAAAAGCAATAAATTACAGCAGATACCGACCATCCCCGACATCACGCCGTATGCCGTTCGCACGCTAATACTTCCGGTATTTTCATAGTCCTTGACAAACAATCTGACAAGCAAATTCGTCATAGAGATTCTCACTTTCGTAACGTATCACTTTGCGTTTGAGTCAATTCCTCTCCGATATAAAAAATACACCTATGAAACATACTACTGTCCCACAGATGCATACGTGCGATCTGCTGTTACATTTGTAACCCGGCCCCATGATCAACCGATCATCGCCTGCTCAGTTTGTACTGTAGTTTGCGCATTCTGTAAAGATCGGAGAATGGTTTTGCAGTGCAAAGAGATTTTTTTCATCATACACAAAATTTGCTGTTCTGTCAAGTCAACATGAATCAGCTTAATAATAATTATTTTTCGCATACACAAACGACACTGCCGCCGAAAACGCGCAGAGACAGCATGTGGTACACACGGTTACACTGATCAACCGCTTCACACGAAAAATCGGAAGCATGCCATCAATACATATGGCTTTTTATTTCCCGTTTTTTTTAGATAATGATGCGGTTGCAACGCGATCTCTTCCTTGATTTTTTGCATCATACAATGCCAAATCAGCATTTTTCAGCAGTTCTTCGCCTGTTGTTCCATGTACGGGAAATGCTGCGACGCCAACCGATATGCTGCATGCCCCAAGTGGTTTGGAACGATGCAATACGGAAAGTTTTTTTACTCTTTCCCGCAGTTTTTCTGCACGAAGCTTCGTTACCTCCAGATTGGCACCGGGAAGAATGATTACAAACTCATCGCCGCCGTAACGCGAAGCAATACCGCCTTCGCGAACCGCATTTTTCAGCAATTCCCCAAGCTCCCGCAGCAGAGCATCCCCTGCATCATGCCCGGAGACATCATTAAATTCTTTGAAATGGTCAACGTCAAACATGATCATGCCAATCGGTTTATTATCATATTTCGCCCGTGCAAGTTCTCTCTCGAGAGAGCTTTGCATATAACGGCGATTGTACAACCCCGTCAGCACATCATGCATTGACTGATGTCGGAGTGTTTCTCTCAGCCTGATATTTAATAACGAAAGTGTTAAATGTTCCGCCACGGTGATTGCCAACTGCATTTTATTTTCGCTGTAGGATTTGGTCGTTGTTTCGCTTTGTTCATGTTTCATTGTCATAATAAAATTAAGATATAAGATCCCGATTGTTTCACCGTTTGCCATCATCGGGAAACATAGATATTCACCATGCTTGGGTCCGATGACATGTTCGCACCGCAGCCCGTTATGCGTCTCATCAATAATATGTGCCTTACTGCGGCGAATCGCCCAACAATCTGTCGGAACAAAAGAATGTTCCATTAGGCTTAAATTCCCCCACATTTCGACAGATTCAGCCAGTTTTTTTGAAGCATTGATCAAATAAATGCTTCCGTTACTCCCGGGAAATATCTGCTGAATGTACTGAGCACCGATCGCACATGCTTCTATTACGGTTTCACACCCCTGAAGCTGATCGCCCATTTCGCTCATTTGATTCATTTCAGCGGTCCGTTCTTCCAATTCATCTACCCAGGACAATAATCGTAAATTTGCTTTTTGCAGCTCTATCTCGGAACGCCGCTGATGTGTGATATCAATCCCGGTAGCAATGATATAATTGATTTGATCCGTTTCATTGAGCATCACAGTGTTTGTCCATGAGATCAGACGATTATCCCCATTTTTTGTGCGCCATATTGCTTCATGAGTCATTGGATAATAACCTTCGATTGCTTTGCCGAATCGATCTTTCGTCAGTTGCACATCATTCGGAAAAATCTCCCATATCGGTTTTGATTCGAGTTCCGAAAAAGTATATCCTGACAACAGCTCGCAGGCACGGTTGCATCGGGTCAGCATGCCTTCGCGATTGATGACCATGACAAGTGACGCGGTAATATCCAGAATCGCACTGATAAAATCACGTTCTTTCGTTAATTCTGATTCGACCTGTTTTAAATTCGTAATGCTGCGTATGGAAGTCAGCAGCGCCTGATGATGACCTTTATAGTCGATCAAATCTGCGTTGATCAGCACGGTGATCAAACTGCCGTTCCTGTGTTTGAATCTTGCTTCAAAATCCCGAACAAAACCCGTTTTTTCCATGATTTTCATCAAATGATGTCTCTCGGATGCATTTGAATAAAAATCATTCACATTGATGTTTTTCAGTTCATCAGTGTTATATCCCAACAATTCATGTATCGCCTGATTGCTGGCAATCAACTCCCCTTTAACGTCAGTAACCGTAATGCCGATCGGCGCATTGCTGAACAGCAGGCGATATTCAGACTCCGATTGTCTGAGCTCCGCTTGATTTTTTTCAAACCACCCGATATCCAGAACCGAAGTTAAAAGCGCTTTCCCGTTGTCGAAATCGATAAAATCCGCATTCAGCAATACCATAATGGTGCCGCCATTTTTTTTGTTTATTGTTGTTCGAAAATCAAAAACACGGTTTTCTTCTTTCAATAAATCCAGTAAGCGCAAACGATCCTCTTGATGCGTGTAAAAATCAATGATATTCATCGTTTTCGCTTCATCCGGCGAAAACTCCAACAAATCCAGTATTGCTTGATTTGCGCTGAGGATGTCTCCTTGCAAATTGCTTATCACCAGACCGATCGGTACGGAGCTGCAAATATGCGGAATCCGTTGTTCGGATTGCAACGACTCGGAATCCGTTTTAGAGCACTCTGTTTCGGATGCATTCAACTGCTTTATCCTTAAATTCAATGCATCAATCTTTGCGAGCAAATCCGCTTTCGTCATATTCCTAATTTCCATTTTCTATCTCCTGCCGCACAAGTCAGTCCTGTCAGCAATATGTAATATTTTGTATTAATTGTTGCTTTTACCATTTTCATAATAACGGAACTGTCGCAAAATGTCAATAACACCACGAATTACGAACACCAATCTCTTGTACGGACGTGATTATGAGAAATGTCTGCAATGCATGATCTTTTGTATCATAAACTTCAACATAAGGCAGAAAAAAACGGATGACTGGTATGACATCCGTTTGATAATCCGTTTATTTTACTTCCATTCGCTCCGAAATCGGCACATAATCTCTGCGTTTTGCGACACTCTCATATGCCGGACGGATAATCTTCCCATCGTTGACAAGCTCTTCGATGCGATGTGCACTCCACCCGGATATACGTGCGATTGCAAAAATCGGGGTGTACAGTTCATGCGGTAATCCCAGCAGATGATAAACGAGTCCGCTGTAAAAATCGACATTTGCGCTGACGCCCTTATAAATTTTGCGCTCATCCGAAATGACTTCCGGTGCAATACGCTCGACAAGAGAATACAGTTGAAATTCTTCGGTCAGATCTTTTTCTTCGGACAGCTGTTTTACGAAACCTTTCAGCAATGCAGCTCTCGGGTCGGTAAGGGAATAAATCGCATGTCCCATTCCGTAAATCAGTCCCGATCTGTCAAACGCTTTTTTATTCAGCACATCGTGCAGATACTTTCGAATCAGTGATTCATCCGTCCAATCCGAAATATTTTTCTTCATATCTTCAAACATCTGAATGACTTTGATATTTGCTCCGCCGTGCTTCGGACCTTTGAGCGAACTGAGCGCCGCTGCGATCGCAGAATAAGTATCCGTTCCGCTGGAGGTAACCACATGCGTTGTGAATGTTGAATTGTTTCCGCCGCCGTGTTCCGCATGCAGAATCATTGCAATATCGAGCGTTCGTGCTTCGGCTTCGGTGTATTGACTGTCAGGACGAAGCATATACAGAATATTTTCAGCAGTCGAAAGATTGGATTTAGGCGGGTGTATCACAAGGCTTTGTCCCAGAATATAATGATTATATGCCTGGTATCCGTAAACGGAAAGCAAAGGGAAATTGGCAATCAATTGCAATGACTGACGCAGTACATTCGGTATTGATATATCATTCGCATTGTTGTCATAAGCATAAATCCCACCTAATCCATCGTCAATATCCAAATTGACGGCCATCCAAGTTTGTGTTCCGATGGTGACTTCGGGAAAAGCTGGCCCTGGTGCTTCTTTCTCCCAAATCAAATCCGCCCCTTGGTA
>CAYUFL010000005.1:22621-63728 GCA_964444065.1 uncultured Lachnospiraceae bacterium | reverse complement strand
GCGAGCGTATTCATCATATCATTCGTCGGTGCTTTCATAATCACATCACGCACGAAATTCGTAGGCAGGTTGCGATACTCGGCAAGAAGCCTCTCAAACTGATCGAGTTCGCCGACGGTCGGCAGTTCTCCGAAAAGCAACAGATACGTTACCTCTTCAAATCCGAATCTGTTTTCTTTTACGATACCGTCCACCAGTTTTTCCACATTTATGCCGCGATAGTAAAGTCTGCCTTCGCAAGGTACGGTTTTGCCGTCGATTGCTTTGTTCGCGCGAATTTCGGAGATTTCTGTCAAGCCTGTCAATACACCTTTTCCGTTCACATCGCGAAGCCCCCGCTTCACGTCGTATTGCGGATAAAGTGCAGGGTCAATGACACCGTTTTTCACGCAAAGTTCGGTCAATTTATTGATTTCATCGGTGTTCTCCGAATAAGCCTTGATATCCTTAATCGTCATATGATCACTGTCTTCCTGATTGATTTCTGGTTTTCTCTCAAATTGAATCTGTCGTTTTCTCAAATATGGTTAGAGTTTATTGTATCACAACTTGAAATAAAAAGGAATTATTCTTGTGTTTTGATCCACAGTTTTACACTGTAACAACGAGAAAACTCCCCTTCATTAATCGATTGAATTTCACAGCATTGAATTGAAAATACCGTTTTTCGGGCGTCATCATTATATGATCAGAGATTAAAATAATCGGAAAGTGCCTGCTTACGATCAGCATCGGTCTCCAGCGTAATTTCCTTAACGCTCTCACCTTCAATCATTTTAAGCTGTCTGTCAAAGATCGAGATCCTGCCGTTTTGATTCGGGATCACAACGGTAAGCAACTGCGTGAAACGAGAATCCGAATGCGTTGAAGTGTAATGGTTCGACAGTTCGTAGTCCGCGCGGGTACAAGGCTCAAGCGTAAAGGCGTAAACATTTTTGAATTCTCCGTCAATCATGCACTGATATACGTATCCGTTCACGAGAGGTTCTTCCATAATACGACAGTTCAGAAAATACTGTTTCTGTTCTTTTCCGATTTCGAACAGCAGCGGTTCCAACAGTCCGTTCCCGCCGAAGCCAACATCGCAGAGCCATTCTTTTCCGCCAGCCGTAACCAGCAGTACCTGATGGGTTTTCGCGCCGTAACCGCTGTCTCCCCTCCACACGCGAGCCAGCAGTGGTCGCACGGGAAAACCAAGCTGTTCCAAAACATACGAAAATAATCCGTTCATTTCAAAACAGTATCCGCCGCGTTTGTTGGTGACAAGCTTTTGAAATAAATCGGATGGTTCGAGTGAAATCCGTTTACCTTCAAGCACATCGAGATTTTCAAACGGGATATGAAAAACATGCCCCGTTTGCAGTTCCCTCAGTGTTTCTGCAGTCGGTTCCCCGTTTCCGCTGTACCCGATTCGCTCAAAATAAGCCTTTAGATTCATGGGTGTTTCTGACATGATTCCCTCCTGATATAAAATGACAATAGAATAAAATATTATAGGTTATTATACAATATTTATTCTATTCTTTCTAGGCAATATACCAATTGTTATTTCGGTATTTTCGATGCGCACGGCACGCCGCACTGACATTTCCCGCATCCGTATTTCGGGTCATACTTTTCCTGAATCTGATCGATAAAATCAGAGCACGGTAAATGCGCTTTCCCCGATTCCATACTGATCGCATCGACGGGACAGCTGGCAATACATGCACCGCATTTGTTGCAGTATTCGTACAGTTCGGTATACGTTCTCTGCGTCGGGGGCAGAAGCAGATCCGTAATGATACTGGAAAATCTTCCTGCGATACCGCTTTTGGTAATCAGTCCTTTCGATAAACCGAACGTGCCGTGCCCGCTGATGTAAGCAATATGCCGCTCCGACCAGTTGCTTGTGAACGTGCCGAATCCTCTGTCTTTCGGACCCGCCGCGCAAAAACGGCTGTCCAGACCCGGCACAACGGCATGGTATCCATTCCGTTGAATCGATTCTGCCAAATCCCGGGTGATTTCATTGATCATTTGCTGCCCTTCATACCGCGCATACAGCCATTCCGAAGACGGCTCTTTCGGCTCGGTGCAGTTGGATTCTTTCACTGCATCGGTAATCGGAAAAAAGATGCTGATGACGCTTTTTGCATCAGGCAGCCAAAAATCGGGTTTACGGAAATGCGCACCGACAACGCCCTGCTTGCACAGTTCGTCAAACAAAGGATCCTCGGCGGACGCAACTGCAATAATCGGTGCTGCATATGCATCAAAGCGATTATTGATGCGATTTATTTCTGATAATTGCAGTAATTCTTCTGCTTTGCTCTGTATGATTTGGATATTCATTCCAACTCCTTTTATCAAGATACTTCCGATTCGCTTCCTTTAGATTCATCTGAATTACGCTTGGTCAACGAATACTCTGCGGAAAACTGAAAAAACCGTTCGGATCGTATTTCTTTTTTATCATTCTGAGGTGATCTGCATTTTCTCCGTAATATTCCTGCATGGAATTTTCAAGACCGCAGTACGGAAAGTTAATGTAAGAACCTTGTGTGATGCTTTTAAGGGAACAAAACTGCTTGCTCACCCAATTTTTGTTTGATTGCGCTTCCTGTTCGTGCGTCCACTGAGATTGAATACTGATGATATAGTCGGCATCCCGATAGAAAAATGCGGTTTCATCGGATTGTATTTCTCCAACTTTACCGCCCAGTGCGTACAAAGTCAGCGCCGAATACACCGAGCCTTGGGGAATATCCTGCAGCAAAGTGACAATTTGCATTGCTTGGGCATCATTCAGCGGTTTACTCACAAAACGCCCTGTTGATTGGAATGTTTCGAAATCGGCATGATTGTCCTGAATGATCGTAATCGCTTCATGAAATGTCATTTGGCTCATATGCAGGACAAGTCCGTCTATTTCTCGAAACGGGCGGAGAATCATTTCGGCTTCCTGCGGAGTGCCGTAAAAAAAAGCTTTTCCGCTGATTGCGCAATCTTCTTTGGGCGAGCGGTAAATTTTTGCGATCATCGTGATCCGTTCATCGGCATCCGACAGCCAGCTTTGCCATAAAAGCAAAAATTGTGCTTGTTTCTCCATGCCGACATCGGCGCATTTTAACTCGATATAACAAATTTGATCTGCTTTTTCGGGCAATGCAAACGTCATCGAAACAACAACCCCGAAATTTCCGCCACCCGCACCTCTGCATGCCCAAAAAAGATCGGCATGGTTTTCTGCATTGACAATCAGCAGATTGCCGTCGCAATCGATCAGCTCCAGTTCCGTCATACTGTCACAGCCCAACCCCATTTTCCTGCATGACAACCCCCATCCGCCGCCAAGGGCAAATCCGCAGACCCCCACCGTCGGGCAATCTCCGCCGGGAAATGGAATACCGGACACCGACAGAAAGTCATACACTTCACGATTGTTTGCGCCGCATTCGATTTGAAGCATTCCGTCGTGCATCGCAATCGTGTTCATCCGACTGACATCGATAACCAATACTTGATCGCCTGTCGAATAACCTTCATAATGGTGCCTGCCGCTTCTGATACGAAACACAAAGTGATTATTTTTTGCCCAGCGGAGGGCGTTTGTGATGTCTGTTTGGTTCAGACAAAATACGATCAAATCAGGATATTGATTGACTGCGCGATTCCAATGCAGCCTTGCCGCATCATAATTCGGCTCATTCGGTCGCACGATTTCACCGGTCAATCCGTAAATGTCAATATCATTCATATTCATCTCTTCCGTATTGATCTCACTAGACTCTGAATGACTGTCGAATCGGGGATGTTTTGCTTACTGTTGTTATTTGTTATGGAATCTGACAGCGATACAGAAGTTTTATTTACCGCATTTTTATTAATTATACCACGTTTTTGCAAAATGAATTGAGACGAAATTAGATTCATACAATAAAAAACACCCCGAAGGGTGCTATTCTCAGAAATACTAAAACACAACGCGATTCTTCCCCTGATGTTTTGCGTCATACAACATTTTGTCTGCCTTGTTGATCAATTCATCCAAAGTGGATTCGTTTCCCATCTGTTTGATTCCGACGCTGAGCGTCACTCTGATAGACTTGTTTTCTCCGATTGGAACTTCAGTTGAAGATACTGCTTCCAAAATTCGTTTCGCGATTGCCGAAGACGCGGACGCATCCGCGTTTTGAATGCACACAAAGAATTCGTCTCCGCCGTACCGACCCATCACATCGCCGTCTCTGAGCTGCAATCCGATCAAATCCGCTGCACGTGCAAGCACAATATCGCCTGCGATATGTCCGTAAGTATCGTTGACATTTTTAAATCCGTCGATATCCATCATCAGAACACTCAATGGCTGATGTGTTTCTTTTGCGGCATTGAACATTTCATTCATCAGCTGATGTGCATATTGCCGATTGTAAGTATGGCAGAGCGCGTCGTTTTGTGCCATCTCTTTCATCTGCTGTCCCTCAATTTTCTCGGTCACATCCATGCAGCTGCCGATATATCCGTAGAAAATACCATTGTCGTCGTAAAACGGCACACCGCGATCATTGATCCAGCGGTATTGTCCGTCGTAGCGCTTCAGCCGATAATCCATTTCAAACGCCATTCTCTTTTCAAAATGATCAAGATAGATCTTGACACACCTGTCGTAGTCATCGGGATGCACCCCTTGCGCCCATCCGAACCCGAGTTCCTGTTCAAACGTTCTGCCTGTAAATGCAAGCCATGTTCTATTAAAATAATCACATTCTGTGGTCAGATTCGCTCTCCAAATCATATTCGGTGAGGATTCGACAATCAGTCGATATTGATCATTGCTTATCATCAAGAAACCTCCGTGCAGTCATCCTTATTATTCATTTTGTAATGGTATTGTAACATAAATATTGTATGATTACAATGTAATATTAATTCGTATAAAGAAAAACAGACGGCAGAAAAACCGTCTGTTTGCATACACTGCTTATTTATCGGTACGGATACCCGACATGTTTAAGATTTCCGCAATGTCATCGTATTTGTTGAGCGCATACATGTGCAACCCTTCAATGCCTGCGTTCATATATCGGTGGATGAGGTTCGCCGTATATTCGATGCCTGCTTTTTTATAATCCGCGTCATTATCGCCGTATTTACCGATCAGTTCCGCGAGATCTTTCGGGATGGAGCATCCGTTGGAAAGTGTCATGCGGATGGTGGCATTCTTCGAAAGTACGGGCATGATACCCATCACAACAGGCAGGAAGATACCCGCAGCACGAATCTGCTCGACCCAGAATTCATATTGTTCCACATCGTAGCAAAGCTGACTCATCAGGAAGGAAGTGCCGGAATCCTGTTTTACGCGCAGATGCGCAATATCCGCTGTCATGGAACTGCTTTGGATATGTTTTTCGGGGTAGCATGCCGCCGAAATACAGAACTGCGGAAATTCTTCGCTGATAAAAGAAATCAGATCGTTCGCATAGCTGAAATCGCCGCGTGTGCCTTCCCAACCTGCGGGTAGATCGCCGCGCATGGCGAGAATATTTTCTATACCCATATCGAGATATTCTTTCAGGTACGTTTTGATGTCTGCTTTCGTGTTCCCGATGCAGGTAAAGTGCGTCATGCATTCCACATCCGAGTTCTTGATCGCGCCGCATACTTCGGTGTTGCGTCCTTTGTTTGATCCGCCTGCGCCGTATGTACAACTGATAAAGTCCGGTTTAAAGCCATACAACTTGTTCATTACATCGAGAAGCGGCTCCATCGGCTGATCCGCTTTCGGCGGGAAGACTTCGAAAGAAAAACTCATTCTTTCGTCAAAAATATCTGCAATTCTCATTTTTATACCCTCGTTTCATTGAATTCATTCTAAGCACAGTATACACCTTGTTGAGATAATTGACGTGATAATTGCAACAAAAAACAAATTAATTATGGTGAAATTTAATCGATTTATTTCGATAACCGACAGTCGTTTGATCATTACATATTACCAAAACCCACTGAATCAGCACGCATTACTCCTCATCCTTCCGATTCCCCCGGCATTCCCCCATACAACGGCAAAGATAAGACGAAGGCACAGCCATCCCCACGATCAGACAGAGGGTATACAGCACCAAAAACAGATCATCCTGCGCAAGAATCATAAAGAAGGCAGGCAATAATGCGTTGACAACCATACCGAAAAACAAGACTGCTTTTTTGGCTTCGCTCAGTGATCTGAGTCTCAAACTGTCAATTTTTTCTTCACGACTGCCCACCAGTCGAATTGCAAGATATGTAAAATATCCGCCCAAAGAAAGCACCCATACTGCCGGTGCCCACGAAGCATACCGAAACAATCCGATACCGCCGAACACGACAGCAGGAAGCATTGTGCCAAGCATAATTATGTACTGTTTTGAGGTGAAATCTCGTTTCATGCAGGACGAAACCTCGCATGCTTGAACGTCTTTTTCTTTGGGAACCGCAGTCGTTTTCTCCTCATCAAAAAAATCTTTCAATATCATTCTCCTGATTGAATATATTTTTTGCCCATGATTGTCGCCTATCGTATCCCGAACGACGATACACTTCCCGCAGCATTGCCCGCGTGCGTCCGATGGATTTTCAGCATGCAGTAAACTTTCATAATCTATAACAAAATCATAGCACAAATACAAGCTTTTGAGTATTGATATTATCATATCATTTTTATAATATTTTTTATGATAACAAATCTCGAATTTACCCGTAATGATCTGTATTTTGACCCGCAATTTTGTTATACTGAACGCATCGGCATAACTGCTGAGACATTCGATACGCAAACAGTATCGTAGGGAGGGGATTAGTATGACTATTTATTTCATTATTGCAATTGTTGCTGTCGTGATTGCCCTATTTTTATCGGGAATCAAGATTGTGCGTCCGACAACCCGCGGACTCGTCGAAACATTCGGAAAATATTCCAGATATGCGGAACCCGGATTCAACTGGGTTTTCCCTGGTATCCAAAAATTATATTTGGTGAATATCACGGAACAGATGTTCAATGCCGATCCTCAGGTGATCATCACCAATGACAACCTGAACGCAACCGTTGATGCGCAGGTCTATTTCAAAGTCCGACCGGATGTGGAAAGTGTCAAAAATTCCGTTTATAATGTCAATAATTATCAGTATCAGATTATCAATCTGGCACGTACAACACTCCGAAATATCATCGGTACCATGACCTTGAAATCAGCCAACAGCGAACGCGGCAAGATCAACACCGATTTGCAGCAGACACTGCGCAGTGAGACTGACAAATGGGGCATCGATATCGTTCGAACAGAACTCAAGGAAATCGATCCGCCGAAAGACGTGCAGGAAACGATGAACAAAGTCGTCAAAGCCGAAAATGAAAAGGTTGCCGCAATCGACTTCGCAACGGCAGCGGAAACCACCGCGGATGGGATCAAACGTGCGGAAATCAAAAAAGCAGAAGGAATCAAGCAGGCTAAAATTCTGGAAGCCGAAGGTGAAGCGCAATATATCAAACTGGTCAATGAAGCTGCCGATATGTATTTTGTTGGTAACGCGCAGATGATGCGAAAATTGCAGACCACCGAAATCGCACTCCAAAACAATGCCAAAATTGTTGTTCCTTCCAACGCAGAACTGATCAACGTCATAGGCGAATTGGCCGGAGTGCTTCCGATCGATAAACCGAAATCATAATATTCTGCAAAACGATATAGTAGCAAGTACATCATGCACTTTTTATAACAAAACAAAATAAAGAAACCTTTTTCGATGATACTGTTTCGGCATGTAAATCGGATGGTTTCTTTTTTACTTTTCAACAAGATAAATTCGAACTGTCTTACTTGTCATGCGCAAAAAAGAAAAAAGTCTATAATGCTGTAGTATCCGATGGAATTATTTCATTTGCAGACTGCTATAATTTAGGAAAAATCTTTACAAACATAATTCATTCTGTCAGAATATAGACGGTAAGTTATTTGAGTATATATAATTGCAATTAAAATGATGGGCGGGTCGTAATGACGATTAAAAAAATAACCGCAGTAATAACAGCAATGTTCTTGATATTTCTTTCTTTTCCCAAAAGCAGCATTGCAGCAGATACCGAAATTTTTCTCAATCTGCTTTCCTCCCCCACATCGGGTATCGGATATTCGTTCGCAAGCGGAATTTTGACAATCACTGTAAATGGTGCTTATTTGATTACAACAGAAGGAACTATCGTTACAGATCGAACAATCAAAATCGATTCGGGGGTCGTCGCAAATATCACACTGAATAATGTAAACATCGACGACTCGGCGGGAACAAAGTGTGCATTTGATATGAGCGGCGCAACCGTTCTGCTGACACTGTTGGGAGAAAATACACTGGAAAGCGGAGACGATCACGCCGGACTCGAAGTTCCGACAGGATCCTCTTTAACCGTCAGCGGCACAAGCACAGGAAAGCTAACGGCGAAAGGCGGTTGTTCATCAGCCGGAATTGGAGGAGCAACTGCTACTGATGCAGGCAATATTCATATTTCGGGAGGCGACATCATTGCAATCGGTGAATCCGACATATCTGACCTCGCATTCGGAGGAGGCGCGGGCATCGGGGGCGGCGGTTCCAATTCATCCAGCGGGAACGGCGGAAGCGGCGGTGTGATCATCATCGATGGCGGCAACATCGATGCAACCGGCGGATGCGCGGCAGCAGGTATCGGCGGCGGCTGTGTTCAATACGGTCACAGCGGCGGCACCAGCGGAGCGATTACCATCTCGGGAGGAGTCGTAAAATCAGCCGGTTCTGAAGGTGGCGCAGGCATCGGCGGCGGTTGGTACGGAGGCTGTGACTCCATTACCATTACCGGAGGAGAAGTCACTGCAATCGGCAGCGGAGGAGAACATCCCACCAGAGGAGAATGCGGCGGAGCGGGAATCGGCGGCGGCACATTGAATCATAATATAGGAATCATATCAATTTCAGGAGGAATCATCTCTTCAACAGGAAGCGACAATGCTGCCGGAATCGGATCGGGACACGTATATGACGCCATAACAACAGGTAATGTGAATATCAGCGGCGGTACAATAACCGCAACGGGCGGCAAAGGAGGAGCAGGCATCGGCAGCGGATTACGCGGTACTGTCAACGTTACGATTTCAAACGGAGACATCACGGCACAAGGAGCCCTGGGCGGATGCGGTATAGGCGGCGGACTTGAAGGTGCAGGAGGAACAATCACCATATCGGGGGGAACTATTTCGGCAATCGGCAGCGGCGGGGAACATCCCACCAGAGGAGATGTATACGGTGCGGGGATTGGTGGAGGGAAAAACCATTCAGCAGGAACGATATCGATCATCGGGGGATACGTAGTTGCGACTGGACAGCATGGTTCGGCAGGAATCGGCGGAGATGGTGGGACACTGACAATAACAGGCGGAACCATCGTTGCTTCGGGAAGTATTAATCCAGACTGGATATATTACGCATCAACCGAGATTTTCGGTGCCGGCATCGGAGGTTCCGTCGATGGCAACGGACTCGACATATCGATATCGGGAAGCAAAACTATGGTGAGTGCAACCGGTATGCACGATATTGGATCTGGTTACGGATCTTCCGTTCAAGGTACATTGCAGGTATACGGAGGAGCCACATTGGTATCGGTAGGCAGCGGACTGTTTTCGTCACTAAGCTTTTCAAACTGCACAATCACAGGAGACGGTGCAGTTTTGAAAGACATGAAAGGAACATACGATGCAAGCGGCAAGCGAATCATACTTGCCGCAATGATAGACAGCAGTAAAATCGTTGATGTACGGTACACCGGAACAGCATTCACACCGGCTCTGTCCGTCACAAACTGGACAGCAACGCTGACAGAAAATGTTGACTATACAGTATCGTACAGCAACAACACGAATCCCGGAACTGCATCGGTAACTGTCAGCGGCATCGGCGATTATTCGGGAACGGTACTGATTCATTTTAGGATTAACAATATCGATACCGAAACGAAAACAAATCCAAAGAACCCACTGTCTACTTCCACCACAGCATCGGTTCCGCCAAGTCCGATATTTCAGATTCTGACGGACAATCAAAGCGGCATCACACTGTCGGGTTGGTGTATTCCGGGAACCGCTTTCGTTGTTTCAGATCTAAGTGCAATCGACCAAAACCGTTTGCTGGGAACGTATCTGCAACAGAATAAAAATAAATTATTATACTGCAAATCAATCACATTGACAAATAGCATTTCAGGTACGATCACTCTGGTAGTACCGATTGATCCGAAATACAACGGACAATCGGTACAAATGATATGCGACGGGGAACCGATCAGGGCAATCAGCGCAATTGCGGAGAACGGAAATGCTGTTTTTTCGACAAATATAATCACCTCATTTGCGGTGATTATTAATGATAATCAAACCCCGCTTGATCATACGCAGGAAAATAGTTTTTCAATTTGGATTATCATCCTATTCATTGGATTGTTAACAGTAGGAGGAATTATATTGCTCATAAAACAGAAAATATGTTGAGATAAAAAAACTGTCCAAATTAATTGCAGCAGATTTCAAAGCAATATAAAAAGCAAAGAGCATAGTTCTCTTTGCTTTTTTGATGTACGGCACTCTTTCCTCAAATTCTCCGACTTATCTGAATACGCACAATGCGAAAAAAAGTGCTGTTTATATATTTTTCGTCCCTGCAATTTTATCAGCCAGATCGTTCAAATAGACCCACCGCTCCATCTTTTCGTCCAATGCTTTCTCGAGTGTTTCTTTCTTTACAATATTTTCCTGAAGCTGTACATAATCGCTTGTCTGTGCATGGATATCATCGCTCAGTTGCACAAGCCTTTTTTCCAGATCGTCAATTTCCGCATCGATCGTTTCCAGTTCGCGTTGCTCCTTGAAAGTAAGTTTTAATTTTGTCTGTGCTTTTTCTTTTCTTTCCGGTTCTGCCTTTGTTTGTTTCGATCGACTTGCTTCGATTGTTCTGCCTGCGAGGTAGTCCGAGTAATCCCCCAGGCATTTTCGGATTGTTCCGTCTCCGCGAAATTCGAAAATTGTCGTGGCCACTTTATCCAGAAAATATCGGTCATGCGATACGGCAATCACCGCACCGGGAAAACGCTCCAGGTAATCCTCCAGAATCGTGAGTGTTTGAATATCCAAATCATTGGTTGGTTCGTCCAGCAGCAGAATATTCGGTGCCTGCATTAAAATGCCGAGCAGATACAGTCGTCTGCGCTCACCGCCCGACAGTTCCCCGATGGTTGTCCATTGCAGTTCGGACGAAAACAAGAATTTTTCCATCATTTGAGATGCAGTGATCGTACCTTCCGACGTATCGACCGTGCCCGCAATCTCTTTGATATAGTCAATCGGACGCTGCGCAAAATCCATCTCTTCGCAATCCTGAGCAAAATATCCCATTCGGACAGTCTCTCCGACATCGACCGTTCCGCTGTCAGCAACGAGTTTGCCGCTGATGAGATTCAGCAGTGTGGATTTCCCGCATCCGTTTTTCCCGACAATGCCGATTCGTTCGTCCCGCAGGATCATATGCTCGAACCGATCAATCACCAGGCTGTCGCCGAATCGCTTTGTGACGCTCTGCAGCTCCACCGTCTTTTTCCCAAGGCGGGAAGAGCACGTATCCATCTCCAGTTTTGATGTGGCAGACTGTCCGCTCTGTTCGCTTAGTTTTTCAAACCGCTCGATCCGCTCCTTGCTTTTCGTTCCTCGGGCTCTCGGACCGCGCTGCATCCATTCGAGTTCCTTGCGCAGAATGCTCTTTCGCTTCCGTTCGCTTCCGAATTCCATTTCTTCCCGTTCCGCTTTCAAGGCAAGATATTTGGAATAGCTGCCCGGATAAGAAAACATGTTTCCGTCTTCCAACTCCACAATTTGATTGACCACCCGATCCAGGAAATAACGGTCATGCGTTACCATGACGATGGCGCCGGAATATCGGATGAGATATTTCTCCAGCCATTCAATCATTTCATTGTCCAGATGATTGGTCGGCTCGTCCAAAATGAGTATTTCACTCGGATGCATCAGCGCGCTCGCAATCGCTACCCGTTTCTTCTGTCCGCCGGACAGTGCGGCGACCGGCTTGTCATATTCTGAGATCCCAAGCTTCGTCAGTATTGTTTTTGCCTCATAGTCTTTGCTTTCCCGCAGCGCGGCACTTGCACCGAAAAACACCTGCTCCAACACGCTGAGCCCATCCTTACATTCGGGATCCTGCGCCAGATACTCCATCTGAGTCTTTGCACTGATGCTTACAGTTCCGTTGTCCGCCTCTTCGCGTCGGGCAAGAATGCGCAGCAAAGTGGACTTTCCTGTCCCGTTGACACCGATCACACCGATCTTGTCCCCTTTATTCAAATAAAGAGAAATATCTTTCAGAAGTACTTTTCCGGTATAACTTTTCCCGATCTTTTCTGCGCTCAAAAGCATGTGTCTGTCTCCTATTGAATGGGAATCAAAGTCCCCGTAATTACGATAAAATAGTACTTACCAATCATATCACAACACAGCACGGTTTGATTCACGATCAGATGCATTTCTTGCGCCACCGCGTTCGCAGTATCCTGAATGATTGTAAGATCATAAAAAGATCGTACTTGTATTTATGACGGTAATATGATTGAATAGTATTGAATTGCAAATATAAGTGCTATGGAGGGTATGATGCAGGAAGTATATGATTTCCTAAAAAAATGCGGCGTTTATTATCTCGCAACGTTGGAAGGCGACCAACCGAGAGTACGCCCGTTCGGCACGATCGATCTTTTCGAAGGAAAACTCTATATTCAGACAGGCAAAGTCAAAGAGGTTTCAAAGCAGATGAAAATAAATCCGAAAATCGAAATCAGCGGAATGGCGGACGGAAAATGGATTCGCGTATCTGCAACAGCCGTGGAAGACGACAGAACGCAGGCAAAACAGCATATGTTGGATGCTTATCCGAATTTGCAGGCTCGATACAAGGCGGATGACGACAATACACAGGTTCTTTACCTGAAAGATGCAACCGCGACGATTTCATCATTCACTGCTGATCCGATCGTCTATCATTTTTAATGACAAAACAAAGTGCAACAAAAGAGACTTTTGCAAAATAGCAATCAAGCTACGGAGCAAAAGCCTCTTTTTATTGCAACTGCCGTTTTCTCGTTTTATCCAAATACATCTCCTTATCGACAATCCTGAGTACCTCGTTCGCATCGATACGTCCGAGTCGCGGTACCTGAAAGAGTCCGTAACTGAAGCGATGTTCGTACGGTTTTACTTTTCTGCGGTCATATTTCAAAAGATGCTGTGTGATCTCTCGCATAACGGATTCCGCTTCGCTCTGTTCACAGTTTGGGAAAATCAGCAGAAACTCGTCTCCGCCCAATCGGCTGATGCTCACGGACTCGCTGACGGATGCCTTAATAAGAGATACAATGAATTCAATCAACTGATCCCCTTCGTCATGTCCGTAAGTATCGTTCACCGCTTTCAGCCCGTCAATATCCAGAAACACCACGGTAAGCGGACCTTTCCCGTTTTTCATTTCCGCCAGCTCGGCATCGAGAAGAAGCAATCCCGTGCGTCGGTTACGCACACCGGTCATCGGATCGGTATAAGCATAATACTCCAGCTTGCTGTACTGTTCCTTGAGTTCATTCTCAATATTCAGGCGTTCCGTAATGTCATGGCAAATGACGACCGCGCCTGCAAATTTCTCGCTGACATCCAGCATTTTTTTTAATTTAATCTGATAAGTTCTGCGCCCCGATTTCGTCCCGTATGATTTTTCGATGATCATTTCGTCCTGCCCGAGAAAAACAAAATGCTTCACATCGCTGTTCAGCCATTCTTTCAGACGTTCCGTATCCAGGTTGCTGTAGTATTTCATGCCGGGCATTCGCACATCCAGGAACTGCTCCGCCGCACAGTGGTTGATATCGGTAATATGATTATCACGGTCAAACAGAATAATCGGATCGGAAATGCTTTCGAATACGGTCAGGTATTTATTCTTTTCGTTAATAACGATTCTTGTCGTATTTTGAAGATCGGCGAGGGTTTCCGTTTCGGTTCGATCGACCCAGATGCGAATCAGTGCGAGTTCGTTATGGTCAAAAAATCGGTTGATGTTTTCATCGGCAGCCGTTTTTTCTTCCTCGGACCATGCGCTTTCCGCAATCAAATCGAGATATGCCTGCCGATAATACTTCATCAGACCGATAAACATCACGGAGGGTATCCCGCGGTCTCGGTGCAGTTCTGCTTCGCGTATCGCAAATGCGGTCACATCGTTTTTCGTGTATGTGATATGGGGACCGACGGGCGGAATTCCTCCCGTTTTTTCAATCGCATCATTCAATGCCAGGCTCAGCCCGGAAATCGACATGCGCCATGCTTCTGCCAGTGTGGATGTATATTGCGCATAGTCATGCTTGATGGCATATTGCAGAATGCTGTCCATAAGAATGTCTTCACTGTCTGTGATCAGTCTGATCAATTTTTGATTTCCCATAAGGTACAGCTTCCTTGTCCGCTCATCAGTATAAGCAATTTGAGTGCGTTTGACCATCTTGTATTATTTCTTATTATATTGGAATCCTTACAATTTGTATAGAATATTTTACGAATAATATCTTGTTTTTTTAGGAATTTGATTCCAAATAAAAAAACCGCCCGACCGTAAAGTCAGACGGAATACAGAATGTCGTTGCTGACGGGTGTATAAAACATCTCCCGTATCCTTGCGGGATCATGCGTCTGACCGAGAATCCACATCAGTTTGCAAAGTACGGATTCGGTGGTCATATCGTACGCTTCCAGAATACCGACGCTGTTTTTGAGTTCGTTGCCCGCGCGGTAGATGGTCATATCGCTGCCTTCGTTCTGCACCTGTGTGGTCATCACGACGGTTTTGCCCGCGTTGACCGCATCGGAAATCACTTCGGCATAGCGGTATTCGGGCAGCGACGGAATACCCCCCACCCCATAGCTTTCGATGATCACGGCATCATTGCGGGAGAGCATATAAGACAGCACATCGGCGTCCATACCGGGTGTGAGTTTGAGCAGGGCAACGTGCGGATTCAGCCCGTCGTAGAAAATCGGCTGTGCGGGCTTCTCCGTGCGGATATACTGCAAAATCTGTCCGTCCCTTATGACGGCAAGGTACGGATAATTAATGGCGGAAAACGCCTGCAGGCTCTTCGTGCGTGTTTTCCTGGCGCGGGTGCCGAGAATCACTTTCCCGCTGAAGACGATCTGCACACCGCTTGCCGCATCGGAGGAGGCATACAGGAAGCTGTCGAAGAGATTTGTTTTGGAGTCGGTGATTTCGCGGTTGATGGGTTGCTGCGCGCCCGTGATGACGATGGGTTTCGGGGAGTGCTGCACAAGGTAGGAGATTGCCGCGGCGGTATACGCCATGGTATCGGTGCCGTGGCATACGACAAAGCCGTCGTAGCGGCTGTAGTGTTCGCGGATGGTATCGGCGAGGCGCAGCCATACGGCGGGGGTGATGTCCGTGCTGTCGATATTGCAGAGCTGGAGCGTGTCCACTTCGCAGAATTCCGAAACGCGCGGGATGTATTCGAGGATTTCGTCGGAGGTCAGCTGCGGGGTCAGACCGTTTGCCGTCGCTTTCGAGGCAATCGTGCCGCCCGTGCCGATCATTAGGATTTTTTTCATAGATAATTCCTTACAATTCACTAATATTTGATAGATTAACTTAAATACGCATATTTACACATATCAGTCAATAACTAATTCTGTTCGTTTGTCAATTTATTTATATTTCAAAATCAATACAAGATTAATTACTTCATCTATTTAATCATATGTACCAAATACCAATAATTCATAGTCTGATTCGTTAATTGAGTACCTGATTTTT
This sequence comes from uncultured Lachnospiraceae bacterium, assembly GCA_964444065.1. Taxonomy (GTDB): domain Bacteria; phylum Bacillota; class Clostridia; order Eubacteriales; family Anaerofustaceae; genus JBGMEA01. The sequence goes on along the minus strand of CAYUFL010000005.1, from coordinate 47,807 downwards.
ATAAAGATTTTCTCCTTGCATTCTTGTCTGGCAAGCTTGTAGGGATCTTCGAATATATAATAGTAAATCCTGCTATTTTTTTTCTTGATAGTAATATTGAAATTTTTTCATTTTTGACCAAATTTGCTGATTTTGGTCGTTCATTTGCTCTCGTCAAAAAAAATAAATCTAAGTGCGAAAACTTCTTTAAATGATTTTGCTTGTATATGACACAATAAAAGTGGATAGGCAAAAACGATAACCAGTGAGGGGTTATTAATTTTGGGTTATTTCAATCACCAAAAATGATTATTCCCCTTCAATCACAATCATTTGCGTTTTCGTAATCGTTACCTCAACATTCCCCTCAAGCGTAAACACCTTAACAACATCGCTATCAAGCCCTCTATACTCTTTTGCTCCGTTTCCATCATATCCATCGCCAAGCCATAGCATATTTTCATCGTCTTCCTTATCATAAATTGTAAGCCAGCCGCCACCACTGATGGCAATTAAATCATACATACCGTTAGGGATATTCTTGCCAAACCTATATCGTCCTGCCTTTAATATCGTTGCCATTTCATCACCTCCATAATTTGTATAGCTTGCTACTGAGTGTTTTAACATTGGCATTGGTTCTTCCATTATGTTCAAATTGGTATTGCCTGTTTTTCGTGTTTCGTCTTTATAGCCATTTTTCTTTTTCGCCGCTTTAATTAAACGGATAAGCACCTCCCTATCCCATAGTTCTACCCCTGTTGCTCTTGCAAGCGCCTTTGCGTTTTCCGTAAAGTAAGAGTTTGTCACGACAAATGCCTTTTCAGCACCATAATGCATTTTTCCAGCAAACACCTCTTGAACAGGCTTAATACCAAGATTTTGACTATAGCATTTACACTGAAAAACACTCTTTATTTTGTCATCATGAGTAACAATATCTACTCCATAATCGCCGCTTGCAGGCGTTAAATCAACCGTTTTAATACCACTTTGTTTAAGCAAACTTGCTATAAAGTTTTCAAATTCAATACCATCCATCAGGTCAATAGCAGCCATGTCAACAATCGGGATTGAGTTCCCGCTCCAATGTTCGTAACCTTGCATACCAACAGATGATAGAGAGCTGTTCATTTTTTTTCTGTAGAATGCCCAAGCACAAATTGCCGCAATTCCATTAATAATCAACTTTATCAGATAATATGCACCAATCGGTATTAGGAGCAAAAATAATATAAGCATTTCTGGCGCATTTTTAGGTTGCCTTCGCATTTTGTGCACCCCCTTTTATCACCAATATTATCCCATTATTCTGCATATTGCAAGGCGAGGTGATCATATGCCAACTTATCGCTATTCTTCAACGCCGCAAATAAAGCGGTAAAGTTAATGATCTTATTAAAAATCACACACTATCTCAAACATTAAGAGTGTACAAAAGATAATTCAAACAAAAAAAACCCGACCGGGGTTCTCTTTGAGGACAGTATATACATCATATTCTAAAGCCGCTCCGCTTCAAAACCCGACAATGCAGTTATCATACCGCAAACCGAGCCGCACGTAAGTGACGTTATCAGAAACACGAAAACCTTCCCCTCTCATCGGCTCCCCTTCCCCCTCGTCAGCGTCCCCACAGGACAAACCCCGCACCACGTGCGCGGACGAAACAACACCCCCAAAATTACCCCGAGGATCACCGAAGAAAACATCATGGAATACACCCGATACCCGAGATGCACCAACACATCCGAAACCTGAAAATGCAATAGCTGCGGCAGATCAAACGGCATCGCGAACGCGATCAGAAACCGCACCTGCGCAATCGGCTCCACCCGCCCGAGCGCAACCATCAAGGTGGACATCAGAATGATGAAGACGTTCACCCCGAAATAGATCACCACACCGTCGCGGAACCGCTGACCCGTCAGCCACTTCGGCGGCTTCAGCCCGATGCTGATCTTCGCAATCACACGCGTAAAAAACCCCGCGCGCGGACAGATCTCGCGGCACCATGTTTTGTCTCTGTATCGGAAATAAAAGTAAAACGGTACCGTAAAACAGAAGATTCCGATGATTGCAAAGGAGATGTGAATCATGCCGATACCGAAAAAAAGGATCGTGAAAAGGAACAGACGATTCTGTAAATTGAGCCTGTTATTTGCCATAGTGACCTCCCGGGATAGCAAGAAGAGAATTCCAACGACCGGAATTCTCTTCAAGGACTTTATGAAGTTTCGTTTGCTGTCGGTGCCGCTCCGCTTCAAAACATCGACATTGCTGTAATGATACCGCACGCGCGGAGCGCTGTAAGTAACTAAGTTACAAAAAAAAGGAAAATCTCGAACCCACATAATGAGATTCAATCAAAATAAAATCACACTGAAATAAGTGATGCTGTCCGCGCCGTTGATGTAGCGCACACCGCTTTTTTTCGACAGCTCGACTACCGAAATGCCGAAACTTTCGACCGCGGGATGCATGCGTTCGGGAAATCGGCACAGCGCGTCGGGATAGGTGCAGGATGCGCAGATACCGCAGCCCTCTGTGGAAAGAGCATAAGCATCGGGATAAACACCGCGGACAAGTGCCAGCACATCGTCCGTAACGGACTCATGCGCCTTCGCCGCGCTTTTCCAAAGCGATACGTCGTAACGGCTCTCCAAAACTGTTTTCGTCGTAACGACGAGCGCATTGTCCCATTGCATGCATTTTTCTCTGCATGCTTGCACACTGCCGACCGCAGGCGGACATGCCCAGTTCGTGCCGTACATGCCGCAGGCATTCTTCTCGCAGATGCGGCGCACTTCATCGGAAAACGGTATCTCCTTTGTCGAAATCACTGAGTATTCCCAAATACCGAGGCGTTCTTTTTGTGATTCGATCCGTTCGTTCAGATTCATTGACAGTCCTTCCAATCGATTGCGGTCAATCAGTCTTTTGTCTTCATTTCAAAAATGTTATTTCTCTTCCCCGTCATTCGTCACAATCGCTCCGTACAGTTCGGGTCGTCGGTCGCGGAACACGCCCCACTCTGTGCGCTGCGTTTCCAGCGCGTCGAGATCAAACGTGGCGGTCAGTATCGCCTCTTCATCCCTTCCCGCCTCCGCAACTTTTGCACCCGTGCCGTCCGTGATGAACGAGGAACCGTAAAACGTAATGCTCGAATCTTCAATGCACTCCGTTCCGATGCGGTTCGACGCGATAACGGGAATCAGATTGCATGCCGAATGTCCGATCATGCACCGCTGCCAGTGATCTTTCGAATCAATCTCGGGCGCTTCGGGCTCGGAACCTATGGCGGTCGGATACAGCAGGAGCTCCGCCCCCATCAGCGCCATGCAGCGTGCGGCTTCGGGAAACCACTGATCCCAGCAGATGCCCACGCCGATTTTACCGTATTTCGTATTCCATACCTGAAAGCCCGTGTCACCGGGGTTGAAGTAGAACTTCTCCTCATAGCCGGGTCCGTCCGGAATATGGCTCTTGCGATAGACTCCGAGCACGGTGCCGTCCGCATCAATCATCGCCATGGAATTGTAGCGTGCGCGGTTCTTTTTTTCGTAAAAACTGATCGGCAATACCACGCCGAGCTCTTTTGCGACTGCTTGAAAATGTGCAATTGCACGATTTTCTTCTTTTTCCTGCGCGAAGGAAAAAAATTCCGCTTTTTCCTTCTGGCAGAAATAAATATTCTCGAACAATTCCTGCAGCAAAATCACCTGCGCACCCTGCGCCGCGGCAGCACGCACAAGCCGTTCCCCATGCGCAAGATTCTCTTCTATGCGGTCGGTACATGCCATCTGTGTCGCCGCAACCGTTACCATTCTCATATCTTCCTCCGTACCTTATCGGATTTCAGACGGCATCTGCTGCGTAATGCAGTGCACGTTGCCGCCTTCTTTGATCAGTTTCATACCGTCTATCGTTACGATTTTGCGATCGGGCAAAACCGCCGAAAGAATCGCAATTGCCTCCTGATCGGCATCCTGCGCACTTCCTCCGAAAATCGGCAGAATGATACCGCCGTTCACGAAATAAAAATTCAGATAACTGAGCGTCAGCCGTTCGCCTTGATAATACACCGCGGGGGGCTGCGGAAGTTCGATCATCTGTATTTTTCTGCCCGCCGCATCGACGGCATCCGAAAGGATTGCACGATTCTCCTGCGTGCGTGCATAGTTGGGATCGTTGGGATCCTCGCACACCTGCATCAGAATCACCCCGGGTTTGATGAAACAGGCAACATTGTCAATATGCCCGTCAGTTTCGTCTCCGAAAAGCCCTTCGTTCAGCCAAATAATCTTGCGCACACCGAGTGATTGCCGCAAAAGCGTTTCAATTTGCTCCGCACTCAAATCGGGATTGCGGTTCGGATTGAGCAGGCACTCTCTGGTCGTCAGCAGCGTACCATCGCCGTCCGTATGAATGGAACCGCCTTCCAGTACAATTGGAACATTTGCGTACGCAATGTTGTAATGTTCCAATAGCTTCGGTGCGACTTCATTATCAAGCGCACAGTCCGGATACTTTCCGCCCCATGCGTTGAACTGCCAATGAATCGCTGAACGCGTACCGTCACGATCAAGAACAAACGTCGGTCCGTTGTCGCGGCACCATGCATCATCGTGCGCAATGCTCAGATATTCTATATTATTTGTTCCGCATATTGCTTCCGCTTCTGCTGCGGTATCTTCATTTACGATCATTGTCACAGGTTCAAATTGCGCAATGGCTTTTGCGGTTTGCGCATATCCTTCGCATACTTGCGCATAATGATCGCACCAAACAAGTGACTTGCGCACAGGCCATTCCATGAAGGTACGTTCGTGCGGCGCCCATTCTGCGGGCATATAAGTGAAGTTCTGCATGTCAGCTTCCTTTTACTTGATTATTGTCAACCGTATAGATATCTTCCTGCTATCGGACAGAAACCTTATGCATCCAAAATCGATATCACATCATCGGTAAATTTCAGCAGAAGATCCCCCAGCTCCTTTTTTAAGCAATCTGTTTGATCGAAATCGGGATCCGTCAGTGCCTCCGAAATCAAGATCGCATCAACACCGGGTGCTGCTTGCATGACGGTATAATTTCCCGTATCTTTTTTCAGCAGGTGCGTTATGTATTCTCTTTGTATCGCACGGTTATTTGCCGCAAGCCAAATCTCAAATTTCGCTTCTTCGTGTAAGTAAACAATCGCAATTTTAAGCTTGCGCTCTTTGATCTGAACCGGGGTGCAAGCAAAATAGGTCATATCCAGATAACCGGGATAGAGTGCACTGTAAGAATAAGAAGGATATGCGTTCTCCAACAATGATCGGAATTCTGTCATAAATGTCAAAATCCCCTTGTAAGCGAGTTGAATCTCACCTTTTTTGAGTTGCGCCGTATATTCTCTGACACACTGATTTAAAAAATTCATCTGATTTCCTCCCAATCGATAGAAACAGCACACGGACAAGCTTTGGAATCATGCAAAAACATAACCGAATTAAGCGCTTTTGATCAACTCAATCCGCTGTAACCATATGCTCCGCCTGTATTTTTTCGTCGAGCTGCGTTTGCAGATGCGATTTCATCCAATTCTGATTTTGCTCAACGCTCTCATCGGATGCTTCCGTTTGTCGGAGCGTTGCAAGACAGTTTTCCATCACGGTACAATCCCAATAGCGAAAACTGTTCAGCGATAAAAACCCGTCATTGTCAAGTCGGAAGCCATCTCGCAATGATGCCTGTACATTCGGTCGGCAAGACTGAAGTGAACGTTCAAAATCGGAATATTCCATAATCATACGCGGATATACTGCTAAAGTACGTTCAAATTTATGTGCCTTCTGCAACGCCGGTCCGTAGACAACCTGCGCATCGTGACAGAGTTTGCCGACTGCGATGCTGCCGCGAAGCATCAACCCGAATTCAGAGAGCAACGTACGCGTCAGCACGGAAATAATTTTAACGATTTTATCCATCCCGTCCCGTTCTTTGAGCGCAACGGAAATGAGCAGATGCTCGGAAAGTGAAGTCATCACAATTCCCTTTATTTTCAGCATCCTTGCCGTTTCGTTTTCCTTGAAAATATAAGGAAGTCTTAAAATTGCACCGACTTGCTCGCATTTTCCCTCGTCGTTCAGATATTCCTGAAAGCCAAGAATCGAAATTGCGGCAACGATACGGTCTTCATATTTCACGTCCATAAGGAACCTCTTCTCCATGTATCGGCATGAATCGATCTTTTTTAATAAGCCCAAATCTGCATTAAGTCAGCCGCACAATAACGCGGTGCAGGATATCGACACAGTCTTCCAAGTAGGAGGACGCGTCTTTGATGTGATGATAAATCTCACGTTTTCGGAGTGCGTCCATCGGATCGTTGCTTTGAAAGACCTCTGCCATACCTTCCCGATACAGCCGTTCGATACTGATATGCGATTGTCGCATATCTGCGATCATACCCTCCGCCTTTTGCGGAGCACCGTTCAGCTTACCCATCGCCGCGGCAAAAATATCAACTCCGCTTTTCAGGTTTTCCGTCATGGTAAGGATGATCGGATTCGGCGGCAAATCATAGCTCTGTATCGAAAGGAGCGTCGATTTTGCGTAATCGATAACCTGGTGCATCGAGATAGATAGAGAATAAATATCTCCCCTGTCAAACGGCGTGGAAAACGCCTGCACCAAGTCGCTTTCCAGTTTTTTTCTGACTTCGTTCGTTCGATCAATCCCTGCAAGGAGATGGTTGCTGTCCGACTCTGCGCCGCTTTTCAGCCAAGCATACAGCGTGTCGATTGATTGTGCATTGATCAGAGCCTGTTGGTACAGCATATCGAAAAAATCGTATTTTGCCGGGAAAAGTCGTTCAAGAAAACTTTTCTTTTTCATAGCATTCACCTCACACCGTTATCAAAAAAACAAAGACATCAAAGCATAAATAGCTGCCGAGACGACTGCGGAAAGCGGAATGGTGATCAACCACGAAATAACAATCTGCTTCACCATACTCCAATGCACCATTCGGTATTGATCCGCCGCGCCGACCCCCATTACGCTGCCTACAACAACATGCGTAGTGGAAACAGGCGCACCTGTCAGATTTGCAACAAGCACCGAACCTGCGGATGCCAACTGAGAATTGACACTGTGTATCGCTTTAATGTCATAGATACCGCGTCCGATGGTTTTCATAATGCTCCAACCGCCAAGCAGCGTTCCGGCAAACATCACCAACCCGCCGCTAAGACGAACCCAAAACGGAGCGCTCTGCACGATCGTGCCGTTTGCCGCTGCCAGTGCAAGGACAATAATGCCGATCATTTTTTGCGTATCATTTGCCCCATGGCTAAAAGAGAGCCCTGCGGAAAAAACCCACTGTATACGATTCAGCCATTTATTCAAAGTAAATTCAGCATTACGAAAAATGATCTTCGTAAATTTTCCCAGCAAGAATGCCAAGACAAAACCGATAACAGGAGAAATCACCAAAGAAACGACAATTTTTGCAATCCCCGTAACCGGATGACCCGCACCCGCCAGTTCACTGAACCCCCACAGGATATGCTGTGTACCGGAAGATATGCTCACGGCACCAATAATCCCTCCGACCAGTGCGTGCGTCGAACTTGACGGAAGTCCCAGCCGCCAAGTCGCCAGATTCCATACAACGGCACCGGCAATGGCGGCAAACAAGATACCCAACAAGGACGTGCCTGTCGGCAGATCAATCAAGGAGGAAATGGTATTCGCAACCTGATTCCCCCCGAATACCGCACCGAGCAGACCGAATACAGCAGCCAGTACAATCGCCTGCTGCGGGCTTGCAGCACCGCTGCTGATGATGGTTGCGACAACAGAACTCGCATCGTGCAGACCATTGGACAACGTAAACACAAAACATATCAATATGACAAAAGCCAGTATAATCCATGTTGGCATGAATTCGTCTCCATTCTCCGTAAATACACTATGGTTTATTCGGTCAGTGTTTTGCGCCAGTTACTCAGACTGTTTTCGACTTCAGACGAAAGCTTCGGGTATTGCGGATTGATTTCCTTCAGCTGACGTACAACGATCTTGGAAATCAAATACCGTGCATACCATTTTTTATCGGAAGGGATCACATACCAAGGGCATTTTTTGCTCGATGTTGCGTTGATTGCAAGCTCATATGCATTTTGGTAGTCATCCCAATAAGCGCGTTCTTCTATATCGCTTTGTGCAAATTTCCAGTTTTTTGCTTTATCGTCTATGCGCTGCAACAACTGCCTTTTTTGTTCGTCCTTTGAAATATTGAGGAAAAATTTGACGACTGTAATCCCGTTATCCCACAGATACTGCTCATAGTCGCGAATCTGCTCGTATCTTTGATTGATCACATCGTCTGTTTTGCATCGATCGGATACGTTCTGCGCCTTATACAGTTTATGCACTTTGCCAACCAGCACATCTTCATAATAGGAACGGTTGAAGATGCCGATTTTCCCTCTCGCGGGTATATGGCGCTGTGCTCTCCATAAATAGTCATGCTGCAATTCTTCGTCCGTGGGTACCTTGAAACTGTATGTATCAACGCCCTGCGGATTCAAGCCGGAAAAAACATGGTTGATGGCACCGTCTTTGCCTGCTGCATCCATCGCCTGAAATATAATCAAAACGCCTTCTTTGCCTTCGGCAAAAAGCTTATCCTGATATGCTTTCATCAGTTCAATATCATCCCGCATCGACGCTTCTGTCTCGATTTTATCAGAATATTCCCCCGTATCGGCGGTATCAAAACGCTTAATTTCAAATTTTTTTTCACCGTTAAACTCGTACTTTTTTAAATCCATAACAAAACGCTCCTCTCGAACGAATCGAAGTCAATGATTCCATAATGCTTACATTATATGATGCAGTGCCGTTGATTGCAAGAACAGCCGCTCTGTTTCTCACTGCGGGATCATCAGGGCGCTCCTTTGAAGCGGACAATATCGACTGATACAATTCCTCGTCGGCGCGTAAGCGCCTATCGTACCCCGTTGATTATCTGTTCTTCAGCAATAGCGAAAAACCCAAATTTTTGATAAATATTCACTGCAAACGGCGAAGCATTCACCGTCATATCGCAATGACAGCAGTCCGCCAATACTGTTTCGAATCACTGTCTGCCGATTCCCTTGCCTTGATAAGGTTGATTAACAAAGAATAAAGCGATGTGACTGCCGCAGTTCCTTGTGGCAATCACGCCGCACAACGCATCCCCTTCATACGCAGCATAGAACGCATGCGTCCTTTATTTCTTTTTCTTGCTTAGAAATATTCCTGATCTTCATATCATATCCTTACCGGGCAATGCACTCTATCGGTCATAAACTCATTCGGAAATCATTTTTTCTGCCTCGTCCCGCTACCGACCGCAAGCCCGAGGCTGACACCGATACAGAGTCCGAGCGCAATATTATGCAACAACAAAACGCCGAATGCCACACCCAAGCAAAGTCCGATACCGAGTCCGTAACTCAGAGAACCATCGGAAGGCGGTGTCTCCTTACGATCTTGCTGAAACGTCTCTTCTTGTTTATCCGTTATGTTTTGATACTCTTCGCTGTTCAAATCAGAACCTCACGTTACGATCAAATCAAACACATTCGATATCGTTTTATTTCATCATACCCGCAGAAATGCTTTTTTGCAATCAGAGGGTTTCGGATATGCTTCTCGCGCAAAAAAAGATTGCGCCGATCAAAATTTCGACAACAATCTTTAACAGCCCAATCAGGATATGCTACTTGTGCCCGGCAACTCAGCCGTTTGTTCCCGTAGACAATTCTGCTTCTGGCGAATTCATTGCTTGATTCAGTTCGAATTTCAAGACATGCGGATCAAGCCTTCCCGACAAGGTGTCAATATCCAGCACAAACAGAAATTTGCCGTCTGCCGCTGCGCATGAAACGATACCTTTTACAATCGACGACGCACCGTTGAAATTCGGCGAACGCTTCACCAGACTGCCGTCCATTTCCAACACTGCATGCAGTGCATTTACTTTCAGCGCAATCAGCCCTTCATCCGAAGTACGAACCACCAAAAGATGTGACGCATCGGACCGATGTTCCGACTTGCCGAGTACCGGATACAGATCGACCACGGCAATGAATTCTTCTCTGAAACTCACCGCGCCCCCGATCAGTTCGTTTCGGCTCAGAATCGGTATCATTCCATCAGCGTCGATTACCTCAAGGATATTGCGCTGATCAATTGCGAAGCCGGTCTCTTCGATGGCGAATGTTGCGAGTTTGATTTTATTCTCATTTTGGAAGGCGGGAATATCCGACTGTTCAAGCCATTTCGCATTCCGGACAATCGATTCCGCTTGATTATAGTCCGCAAGTTTTTCAAATACAAATGCCAATACATCATTGCAATAACCATCCGTGTCTTTATACTCACGGTAGCTGGAAGAGCAGGAGCATCCCACAGCATAGTATTTGTTTTCATATACTAAAATATCCATTGCGGTCAAGCCGTTCTTCGTCTCGAACAATGTCGTTTTCAAATCCAAATACAAACCGGGACAAATATCCGTGCGCGTAGAGGAAACAATCATTCCTTTGCGATCAGCAAAAACGGCGAAGGAGTCTTTTTTCAAGGAAAGTGAGTCGTGAAGCATTGTCCTGAACTGAAAATCGCTGTCAAACACGATTCCGATGCCGCCAACCGTTTGACTGTCGTTGTTTGCATCGGTAACGGAAGCGCCGTAAATATAGGTATGGCGGTTCTCGTACAAGTCGCTGGCTGCAAAATCGGAGACAAAATACTTCGCTTCGTTTGTATTGTTCAATACGTCTCGAATATATTTTTTGTCCAGTTTCTTTCCGATATCCGAACGGTGTGCAGGATTTGATACCGCAATGATTTTCCCTGTGGTATCAAAAAGAAACAGGTTGCTGTAGACTGTATACAGACTGTTGATATAGGCTAATATATCCGTCAGTTTTGCCGTGTCCTGCTCGGATATCTGCGACTTCGAAAGGATATTGCGGAATGTGGTATTGAGTGCCCACCAACGGCAATCATTCGCGCGCTCGTACAGATTGCGATCCATAATGTCAATACTCAGAGATGCCAAAAAACTGACATCACGCATACTCGATGATATTACCGTGGAAAACAAGTCTCGGACAGAGGTCTCAAACAGCTCGCTTGTGTCGCTGCCCATCTGACTGACGGTGCGCAGAATCGGTTTGAGTCTGTGAGATTCATCATCCCCACGCTCTTCCTTCATCAGTATTTCCCCGTTAAAAACAATCCGTCTGAGAGAGCTGTTGATTTCCTGCGTTTTTAAAATGATATCATGCAGCGCCATAGAGAAGGAATTCGCTTTTTGCATCAGCCCTTCCATCATATTTCGGTTGGACTGGAGAAACATACGTTCCTTCTTCTGCTGAAAAGCAACCCGGAGCGGAATCATAATATGTCCGCGCCATCCCAAACCGAAATAACCCTGATATCCTTTTGTCACCACCGTTCTTGCGATATACTCGTTTCCGCGGTAATAGACCACGCCGTTTTCTTCGGATGCGACGGCTTCCGCAACAAGATCGCATGGCAGGTGGTTCGTATCGCTGCTTGCAATAACGGTATTGTTTCCGTCTATAATTGCGATGACCGAACCGTCATAGTCAATATCCAGTTTTTTGAAAATTTGCTGCATCTCATTTTCAAATCGGAAACATAAACAGATAACACCAATCACACTGCCGGTACTCTCATCATAAATTTTGCTTGAAAAAATGTGGGAGATTTCTTTTTGCGGCTGCAATTCCGATTTGCGGAATGTTTCGGTGTAATCCGCCTCAGAGCTCACTGTTTCATGCAGTAACGGGTCGTTCATCCGCATTCCTTCAATTTTATTTGTCTGATCGAGATTGATTAATACACGCAGAGATTGATCCAATATAATGATTTCTTCGTAAACGGAATATTTCGCAACATATTGCTCCAAACGCCGCAATAATTTCTCCCGTTTAACATATCTGCCTTCCTCAATGCCCGATATTTGCGGTTCGTGCTGATCCTTTATTCCGACAAAGCGGCGCACCTCATCGTCTGTTGAAAGAAATCCCACATCCGCAGTACGTTCATATAAATTGCGAATCAAGATGTCCACAGCAACCTGTGCCTTTGAAACAATTTTCTGCTCCAGTTTTTTTAGATTTTCCGCTTCCAGTGTTTCAATCAATTCCTTTTGCAGCTGGAAGAAACTGTTCTGAATTTTGTGCATATGCGGAAGAATATCCCGAGACTGTACAGGACAATTAATCTCACTCAGCAGCTTGATACTGTCCCACTGCGTGTTCATTTTCAAGAGGTTACTGTTGTATTCCTGCACATCCGGCATAAATGTCAAAAAATCTTTGTTTTGATATTGAATCATACTCCGCACCTTCCTTTTTTGTCTGAAATAAAAAAGTATAACGTGAAACAACATGCCTGAAAGCACCTTTGCTCCGCATCATACTTTTGATTTTGCAATCATATCAAAAACAGCTTGATTTTACAATGAAATTCCTGTAATTTTTGAATGTATTTTACTGTGTAAATTCATTCAAACACGGTGATTGTAAAAAAAAACTGTTTTTGCCTATACTATTGTATCGACAGAAACCGCTCTTTTGTTAACAGCATAAGTGAGAAAAATTGATTTTTATTTTTACTCATACGACAGAATTCAAGTTTTAATTGTGATCGGGATCATACCAAACAGAACAGGCGCGTAAGCATCTCTGCGCCAAAAATACTGTTTCATTATAACGTTTCATTGACTGCAAACAACACAAAAGTCATTTGCATGCACAAATGGAATGGATCGGCTCATTACAGCTTTTTCTGTTTTTCTGTATATAGCTGCTCATCCGCCGCATTCAACGTCTGAGCCACACTGTCGTAATCACAAAACGAAACAATGCTTCTGCTGATTCCTGTTGTTTCCTCATAGGACGACACATATCGCAGAAAACCGAATTCAATCTCATCCAGTTTGCGAATCAAATCTTGTCTTGCTCCATAATAGATTACTGCGAACTCATCCCCTCCCCAGCGACTGACAATATGACGCTCGGATCCGAAGGTCTCACGCATCAGCAGCGCAAGTTCTTTGAGCACCAGATCCCCCTGACCATGCCCGTAGGTATCGTTTACGTTCTTAAAATTGTCCAGATCCAACAAAGCCAGATAAATCGGTTCGAGGCGCTCCTTTACGGCGGCTTCCATTGCCTGATTGAACATTCTGCGGTTGTACAGCCCTGTCAGTTCATCTAGACTGGCATACTGCTGAAGTTTACGGTTGACCGTTTCATATTCTCTGGAAAACTGTAGAATGATAACAAACGATGCGAAAAGCAACAGCGGAATCTGTATCATACGATCGAGAAACTGATTCCACTGCGGATATACCGCAATCAAATCCGGTCGAAAATATTCCAGCGCATGCATCCCCATAAAAGCAAAAATGAGCGCAGCTACAAATATGATGCGACGGTTTCCGTCGAACAGATAGGTAATTGAGATCAGCAGCAGAAACGTATAACCCGTCGCATTGTTGTTGCTTCCGCCCGAATCAACAAAAGCAAACGGCAGAAAAATGAAGACCAGAAACAAGAATACACCGAACATAATATGATGCGAGTATTTTATATTGTTTGAGAAAAGCAATGCGACAACCGTAATGATCAGCAGCGCGATCCATTTGACATCGGAACGAAACGGAAAGGAAGAGAAATAATTGCCGACAATACTGATCAGCGCAAAAACAGCTCCCAATATAAGAATGGCTCGGTACAAACGATACTTAATTTCCGATTGTTTCACACATTCCTCCTGATTTAATCATATAAAGATTCTATTTACGTAAATCGATTTGTTTGAACAATTCACCATCCAGTGTTTTGATCGATAAATGAAAGTCCGAAAGCACTCCGTATGTATGAGGATGATTCTCTTTCGGCAAAGCGATCGATCCCGGATTGAAGATAAAAATTTCGCCTTGTTTTTCCGCGACAGGCAGATGCGTATGTCCGTAACAAAAGACATCTCCGAAGTTCAGCAGAGGCAATTTTTCCGGGCTGAATATGTGCCCGTGCGTCAGGAACAGCCGCCTGCTTTCGTGCAGGATGAGCGAATAATCCGACATCAGGGGAAAGTCGAGTACCATCTGATCCACTTCGGAATCGCAATTCCCTCTTACTGCCATGATTTTATCGGCGTGTTCATTCAGCAGCGCCGCTGTTTTTTTGGTATCGTATCCTTCAGGCAGCTGATTGCGGGCGCCATGATAGAGTTCGTCTCCCAATATCACAAGATAATCTGCACGCTCGGAAGCAAAACAACCCAGTGCCTTTTGCAAAAAATAGTACGAACCGTGTATGTCCGAAATAAAAAACAACTTCATAGATGCCCTCCGCATGAATATACGACCATCGCCTAACATAAATCTCTTTGTCAGAGACCGCATTTTGCGTCAGCAAGAGATATTAACTTATAATAGCGTGGTTTGCGTCTCGTTTTCAAGTACTTTCGCCATCTTCTTTCTCGAAAAATTCATCGACGCTGTCAAAAGCAGCACGCTGAGGATGCTTCCTTCTCTGATATAAAGCGGCATTCCGAAAAACAGTGTTATCGCCAATGAGACAAGGATCGACAAAATATCAACACCGTAGCGGTAAAACGAAAAGGATCGTTTCGTATGCGCCTCAAGCTCGATACAAAGATTTTCGATGGGAAATGTGATGCTGTTGTAATGGATAATCATCCCGACCGCAAGACCGCTGATGATCGTGCCGACGCTAAGCAGCAGCATACGCAGGAAGTAGGACTGTATTTCAAAATTGGCGAGCACCGTATATAAATAAAAATTAATCAGCACACCCAGGATCAGAAGGAAGACACCCTGAAGTACATACTTGAGCGGGTAACGAAATTTCGTGGAAATCATGTATGCCAGCAGAAACGTGAAATTGAGTATCGTTGTGATTGTGCCGACTTTTATGCCAATCAGATCGGAAAGTGAGACATTCATCCCATTGAACGCACTGATGCCCACGTTTACTTTGACGGAAAGACTGACGCCGAAAGCGGAGAGTGCATAAAAAAAGAGTGATAAGAATAATCGTTTGATCTGATTCATATAGGTTTCCTTGCCAAATATCGTACTTTTCTCAAACGATACACGAATCTGCGGTATAATGATATGAGATATCTCCTATTTTTGAGGTTAAAATGAAAAAAATATCGCGAAGCGAAATCAAGCCAATGTTGGATGCCGCCACTGAGCAGAATCCTTCCGCACGGATCACTGACACAGAAGTAAGCGATGTGATTCGGTTTGAACCCGATGAAACCATCATCTCCTCTCGTCACAGCGTGGAATACCTATATGTGATATTGGACGGAAAAGCAAAAATATCTCTGGTGCATGAAAACGGAAAACAGTCGATTATCGAATTCATCGGCGGAGGCGCCTATATCGGAGAACTGACCCTGCTCGGGATCGAAACCCAGCCGCAGGACGTGCGCGCAGTATCGGCATGTACCTGTCTGCGCATTCCGATGCAGTATGCAACAGAACACTTTTCGTCCGACGCACAGTTTCTGCTCGGTCTGTCTCAGTATCTCGGCAAGAAACTCATGAGGCGCTCATGGTTTCAAAGCAAAAGCCAAAGCTATGAGTTGAGACACCGGCTGGCAGCGCATGTACTTCAGTTGGAAACAAACGGTATTTACAAACAGAAACACACCGAGACGGCGGAATATCTCGGTGTGAGTTACCGCCATCTGCTGTATACGTTCAAAGAGTTTCTGAATAACGGTTCCCTCGAAAAAACCAAACCGGGATATCGTGTCAACCGAAAGAAGCTGGAACCGCTGTCCACTGATATTATGGTAAGATCGGATACGGAAAAATAATGCAAAAGCACGTCTGAGGACGTGCTTCATTCAGATCAAATCCATTCTTTTTTCAGTAAGGCATAGATACAGTCATCACACCAAATGCCGTCTGTAAAATAACTTTCCACAAAATACGCTTCTTTTCGAAACCCGAGCGTTTCCAAAAGACGCATCGATCTAGTGTTTTCGGGATCGACCGAGGCCGTCACTCTGTGTATGTTGCAAGACTCAAACAAGTATCCGATAACCGCCCGAACCGCCTCCCTTGCATATCCGTTCCCCTGGTATGCGGGAGCCATCGTATAACCGAGCTCGGACTGACGTGCGTCATCCAGAAAATGAATCCCGATATCTCCGATCAGCTGTCCGCTTTCCAAACAGATTCCAAGCTGAAACCATGTATTGTCGGCACCGAACGCTGTGTTCTCATTTGCCGCAAGAAATGCATCAATCTCAGAAATTTCCTTTGGTCTGAACGATTGATATTGCACGATCTCAGGCAAAGCGCGATAAGCAAAAAAATCATTGCGATCGCTGCCGATCAGTTTTCCGAGCAGCAAGCGCTGCGTTTTTATCTTTTGAAACTCCATATCCGAATCCTGTTCCCTGTCAGTTTATTCATTGTCTTGCGCGATTACGATCAGGTAATCATCCTCACCGAAAGAGACGCGCTCCGATTTCAGCGGATTGGTTACGATAACCAATCCTTCCGCGCTCATTTTTTTGTATCCGATTGCAATTTCATTTCGTTTTCTTGCGATTTCGGTAATCGTGTAAAAATCCGTTTCCGTTGCCGTTTTCACATAACGAGATGCTTTTTTCATATACAGTTCCGAACCGTCCGCATCCAGCAAATCTTCAAACAACAATGTCAAGCGGCGATTTTCGGAAACCTGCGAAATAATCAGATTCGTAATCGTACTGCCTACGACAAAGTCCGTTACGTTCGCAACTTTCGCCAGTTTCTGATTGCTGACCGAACGCATTTCACTGATGAGGTTGTAATCGCGGTTGCGCTTTTTCTCAATATCTCTGAGATGAATCAAAAGAAGCAGCGTTTTGGAATCCGCTTCGTCGGTATCGATATCCGTATCGCTCAATAAAAGGATCGTATCGGTGACGTCCGACACCAGTGATTCCAGATTGCTCCGCTGATAAATATCGCATGTCTGCAATTCCAGCTTAATGTTTTGATAAGCAGTGTTGGATGCCAAAGCCGAAAGATCGTCATGTGCGACTGAAATAATCGTTCCGGCCTGCGCATAATGATCGAGTTCCGCAAGAATGTCCGACAGAAACTCATTGTATCCCAAAACAAGCAGGTGGTTGGCTTCGCCGTCACTGCCGCTGCGTTGCACAGAGACTGACAAATCCGTTGCGGGCGCGGTGCTCAGCGGTTTGGATACGCCGTCGTCTTCGGCAAGATGGATCACGGCATCGCCCGGTTGCAGCACGGTGTCCATCGGCGGATTTAACACAGCCCGTCCGTTCTGTTCCAATCCGACAACCGCAGAGTGCGCAAACAGATAGATGATATCACCGAAGGTTTTTCCGGACAGTTCGGGAAACTGCTCAAAATAAAACTCGTCACCCGAAAAGTCGAAAAATTCGGTCAGCACAAGAGAAAGCCCCGGCTGACGGCAGGTGTGGGCAATGATGCGGGACAAAGCGTCTTTGAAGTACAGCACTTCCGCCTTCCCTTCGCCCGCGATTTTTGCCGCTTCCAGATTTTCGATCTGATGAATCATGGTTGTAATATGCAGATCGCTGTCAAACGCCTGCTTTGATTTCAAATAATTGACAAGGGCAAGCAGCACTTTAATGACAGAAAAATCGTCGTCCTGATTGATGATAACGGATCGGCTTAACTCCAGTGAAGCACGTTCATACAGCAAATTTTCGGTCAGTTTGCCGGATTTGCAGATGATGCGGGTCGTCTTTTTGTCTTCGATATGCCCGTTGATCATCTCCTCCATGACTTCTTTTTCTTCTTCGCCGAGGACGACAATGCAGTTTTTCTTATGGTTTTCGCCTGCTTCGATCAGTTCGGACAGAATGGTATAAATGCCGTCGTTAAAACCGATGATCACCACGTGTCCGCTCTCGAGCACGCGGGAGGTTCCTTTGCGCAGGGCGTACAGTTTCTGCTCAAACCCTGTGCTGATAATCCCGATTAAAATACTTGTGACGAAAATCCCGCAGACGGTGACAATCGACATCAGAATGAGCACGCCGATGTTGGCAGGGTCGTCTCCTGCCAGATTACCCGCGTCGATGGCATGCATCAGGCTCTGCCAGATGCTCACACCCGCGCTCATGTCATTGTTCATCAAGACCCCGAGCACACCTGCGATCACCACGACAACGGCGGTGACGAGAAACAGCATGGCGACAAGCGCAATGGTTCCCTTTGCCATCACAAGGTCAAAAAAATAACCCAGTTTCTCTTTCAGTTTTGGTTTCTTCTTCATATTCCGCTACCCCTGCTATCAATATAAATTTTTCTTATGCATAGTACGCTTATTATAAAGCAATATTTGTTTCGCATGCAATTGAATCTTTGTATTTTGATTGATTGCTAACCAAAAAAAGACACGCCGTCCGTTTTGAACTGAAGAAACGTCTGTCCGTATCGCTGTACCTCTGTGCCCGCAACCTCATGACGGATCATTTTGCCCGCGGCAGTATGCAGTCGGTTGATCGCTTCGGGTTTGACTGCCAAATCATAGTGCGAAGAATACACGACGTCAAATGCATCCATCATCTCCTGCAATTTTTCCATGCTCGCGCGATAGGCTTCGAAGTTGCGCCCTTCTCCGAACATGAAGATCGAGCCGCCTGTTTGAACGCTGTCTCCGCCGATCAGAAAACGCTTTTCTTCTTCCAACAGCGCAATGCTGCCGGGTGTGTGACCGGGAAGCAGAATGACCTCGAAACGGAACGTGCCGATATCGAGGATGTCGTCTTCCCAGAGGGGTTCCATCACAGCGGGCGCTTCGTTTTTGCCTGCGTAATAATCAAATTCGCTCGGGTGCATGAGGCGCCGTTCAAAGTGCTTCGCCCCGCCGATATGATCTCTGTCCGCATGGGTGAACACCACGGTGACGGGCAGCTTTGTGATCCCTTCGACCACCGCTTTGAGATCGCCTTCGCCTGTGCAGGTATCCACCAGCAGTGCTTCCCGCTCGCCAAGCAGTAAAAAGCAACGCACCATGTCGTGCAGCTCAATGCTGTAAAAGTTTTTCATGATCTGTTTGGTTGTGTAGGTTGACATAGGGGTACCTCGCTTTCGTGGGGAATATTATATAAAGCTCTACATTTGTCAGTTATAACAACATATTCAACAGTTACGGGTCTATCCCGAGTTTTGTGTAAAGTCCAAATAACAGATAATAACAAATTTCAATGGGTGTAATCTAAATACTTTATATTATCTGGCAAATCATTTTGAATAAGCTCTTTCATCCTTTTTGCAAATGGGCAGGGGTAACCGATGGGATTACCCCGCTGAATGCAAGAAGCAAAAACGATAGTGTCTGCCCCTCTTCTAACCAACTCCCGCGCTCTTAAAACAGCCTTTTTGCCGGGACAGCCTCCGCAATTAATGAAACCTATGATTTCGATACCTTCTTCAACGCCCTCAAATGCACCCTTCTTTTCTTCAATAAACTTAAAATCAGTCGTTCCGGGACAATAGTCCTCGGTCTGCATACATCTGATGATTCCTACTTTCATTACAATTCCACCTCTTTCAATCATAATCTAATTCATTATAATCTCGTCCTGTTCTCACGCTCAAAACATCTGTCTTTATTGTAATCTATAGATTGTACTGAATACATGAATCTTTTATGTCAATCAAAGTGTCTCTGCATGAATTAATTAAAATACTAATCGAGTAATGTTTTATATCATTGTTGTTTATATCATTGTTGTTTATATCATTGTTGTTTATATTACATATTTCTACCAGTTGATTTCCAAGTCTTTCAAATCTACTACTTTGCGAAGAAAAAATATTTTTATTTGCTACATTATAATAGTATATATCAAACCCATTGTTAATAAATAGCCAAACTGATTCGTTAATTGCTTTTTCATTATTTGGATTCTTCTCATTTGACAATCGTGTTGCTTTAGAGTGTGCTTCTAAAGAGATGTCAATTCTTCTAATCATTTCAGAAACGTATTGCATTTTCATTGATCTAATAAACTGCTTTTTTTCAAATATTTTCTGCAATACTAAAACGACTATTCCATTGAAAAGAATAGGCACAACAAGTAATATCCAATCTTTTATTACCACAATACTTTCTCCTTTTGATTTAAATATTAATTGGCTGTATTCTGAATATATACTACGTGCTTGTCCAGTCTAATATTTTATATTCTTCGATATTTTCCTTCTTCAACAACTTACCTCACACATAAAATATTTCCTTTTTATTATAACATACAAAAAGTGCACGCATGTCATTTATTTCAATACGGTATCCAACAAAAATACCGGCAATAAAAAAAGAGACACAGTGGATAAGACTGTATCTCTTGTACTCATTTACTGCTCTGGTACAACGGCAAAGAACACCAAATCTTCGTCGCCGTCATTGATCATGCTGTGCGAATGCCCTTTGGGACAGTAGTTGCAAATGCCCGCCGATAACGGCTCCCACTCCCCGTCCGTCAGCATCTTCCCCGCACCGCTCAGAATGTAGATGATCTCGCTGTTCGTCTCATGCACGTGTAACCCGATGGACGCACCGGGAATCAGCTTCGCATATAATATCTTGTTGACGTTGTCGTTAAATGTCCGCGTCGCGAATTCTTTTTCTCCGCCGCGGAAATTCGGATATACGGTTTCTTCTACTTCATTGAAATTGATGTTCATGCTGTTCCTCATTTCTCGAAAACTCCGAATCGGGAGAGCCCGCACGGAATCAGTCCAGACTGTCTTTGCGCGGATGCCCCATGGCGGAAACAAGATAGGTGGTGTAATTCTCGGAAATGACATCGTTTCTGCCCGTTTCTTTGCAGTGATTGCGGAAAATCACATGGCAGGCATGGCATACATCGATCATCTTTTCGGCGCCTGTGTCAAGCGCTTCGTCCAGACGTTTGTCCGTCATACTCGCTCCGAATTCCGGCATGGTATAGACGGCACGGCATCCGCAGCACATCGTATCTGCGCCGTAATGCGCCATTTCCACCAGTTCGGTGCCGGGAACCGCACGCAGTAAATCACGCACATCATCCATATCGATGCCCATATATGCGGACTTGCACGGTTCGTGCAGGGTAACGGTTTGCGGCTGTGCATTCGGAAAAGACAGACGATCCGTGTGATCCGCAAGATATTTCCCGAACGAAATCAGCGAAAACGGTACATCGGCGAATTTTTTGATGCGGTATTCCATGTTGCAAAGACATGTGGCGCACCAGCAGACCATCGTTTTCGCGCCGAATTCGACCGCTTTCGCAATCAGGTTTTCCGCACGCTCCTGAAGCCAGTCCGCGTCTCCCGCATTCCCGCGCGGCAGCCCGCAGCAATATTCCATGCCGGGAATAAACGAATACGGAATGCCGACGGCATCCATCAGATCAAGCGTATTGAGCACTTTGTCGGGCTGAATATAGATATTGCAACCCGGGAAAAAGACGAATTCGGCACCTTCCGTAAAGACGGGTGTCGTGATGCGTGCCCGTTCCGCGGGTGTAATCAGATCGTTCAGATTCTGCTGATGTTCGACATACAGCGGCATGACAAACGGTTCCTCTTTCGCAAGTTCGGTCGTCCGCGAGACAAGCTGATTGAGCAGCAGCGAATCCAGTCCGATGGGGCAATCCATATCCACGCAGCCGTAGCAGCCCATGCATGCGGTTGTTTTCGCCAGCGCCGCTTCATTCAGCGTGCCTCCGCTCAGATACTCTTTTATTCCGCGGACGGTTTGCGAAGCATCGGGCGGGGTTTGCATATTCTGAACGGCATAACAGTCGGTTACGCAGTTGCCGCACTCAGTGCAGTTGTGCAGGAAATTTTCCTGTGCTTGATTGAAATAATCCAAAAGCCGTGTGTTTGACAAAGTTGTGTTCCTCCAAGGTGTAAAAATATTGCAGTCTTATATAAATACTATCATAATTTTGATCAAAGGACAAAACAAAAAGCGGATTACGCATCCACTGAAATAAAGCGGAATTGCGTCACATCAAAAAGCCCCATGTCGGTGAGTTTGATCTCGGGAATCACGGGCAGCGACATGAAGCAGAGCGTCATCATCGGCTCGAGATCGCGGCTGACACCGAGCGCGCTGTGCGCGGCTTCATGAATCTGCGCCAGCTGTTCATCAACCCGGACCCCGTTCCGGTCGCTCATCAGTCCCGCAATCGGCAGTGACATGCTTTCGAGCACGCATCCGTCTTTGGCAAGCACCATACCGCCGCCGAGCCGAATCAGCGTTTCGACGGCAAATGCCATATCGGCATCGTTTGCACCGACGGCGATGATGTTGTGCGAATCATGCGCAACGCTCAGCGCAATGGCGCCGCTGCGAAGTCCGTAATTTTTCAGCAGTCCGACAGCTAAATTGCCTGTATGATGGTGGCGCTCAATGACAGCGATTTTCACGATATCCCGCGCGGGGTCATAGACGAACATACCGTTTGCGTCACGTGCAACGGTGACGGTTTCCTTTGCGGTAAGAACCCCGTCGGGCAGAATGGCGATGGCGTGGGCACGTTCGGTTTTGAGCGGCAGACGCAGCCGCTCCGCGGAGAAATTTTTGACATGCATACTGCCCGAGACGGCAGACGCATCCCGTTTATGCACAGGCGGCAGATACAGCCCGTCAACGGCGACTTCCCTGCCTCCGATGAACACTTTCTGCACGCGGAACTCCGTCAGGTTGTTCATCAGAACGATGTCTGCGCGAAGCCCGGGCGCAATGGCGCCCCTGTCCGACAGACCGAAACATTCGGCGGCGTTGAGAGTTGCCATTTGAATTGCAGTGATCGGGTCGATCCCCTCTTCGGCGCAAATGCGCAGGTGGTGGTCGATATGACCGTCTCGCAAAATCGTGCGCGGTTGGCAGTCGTCGGTGCAAAGCAGGCATCGTCTGCTGTTCTGCGGCGTAACGCCTTTGAGCAGGGCACGCAGATCGTGGCATGCGGAACCCTGGCGCATGAGCACGTACATTCCGCGGGAAATACGCGCGTGCATTTCCTCCACGGTGGAGCATTCGTGATCCGTGCGGATACCCGCGGCGGCATAGGCATTGAGCGCGTTGCCCGCTACCCCCGGCGCATGCCCGTCGATGAGTTTGCCCTGCGTTTTCGCAATGAGAATCTTCTCCAGCACGGCATCGTCCGCAGAAATAACAGCCGGGAAATCCATCAATTCGCCGAGCCCGAGAATTGCGTCCCGTGCAATCGGCTCTTGCATTGCGTCCGCATCGATGACAGCACCCGCGTGTTCAAAGTGCGTAACGGGTACGCAGGACGGCAGCATCCATTTGATATCCAGCGCAGTCGCTTCGGATGCTTCGATCATATAATTCAGCCCTGCAAGACCACAGACATTCGCGATTTCGTGCGGGTCGGTAATGACGGTGGCGGTGCCGTGGGGCACGACAAGGCTGCCGAATTCCTCGGGGGTGGTGTAGGAGGATTCGATGTGCACATGGCTGTCGATGAAGCCGGGGGCGGCATACGCGCCTTTCGCGTCGATGATGTGCTTGCCTTCGTACTGCCCGATGCCCGCGATCAGCCCGCCGCAGACGGCAATGTCGCCCTCGATGACGGCGGCACTATAAACATCAATGACTTTACAGTTTTTAATCACGACATCCGCAGGGATTCTGCCCGCGGCGGTGTCGATGAGGGTTTTAAGGGTTTGTTTTTGCATGGGGGCTCCTGAAATTACGTAAAAAATCAAATTTGCCAACAATGTAAATTCACGATAAGCACTGTTGGTTTAAAGATATATTTATATTATCGCCAACTTACTATTCTAAATCAATGATTTGTTAGCCACTGTTGTATTTGGTCAATACACCATCCAAGATTGTCTCTAACCTGATAGACCCAAAACCGTTTTACATCCCAACCCATTTCAAATAAGCGCTGATTTCTTAGTTGATCTCTGTAACAAAGTTCACCGTTCCACGCCTTATGATACATTTCACCATCAACCTCAATATCTAATCTATTTTCACCATGTATTAGAGCTAAATCTAATTTATATTTATCAATCGAATATTGCGGAATTGTTTTGACTCCGACATCGAACAACGCAGAATAAAGAATTTTTTCCCAATCTGAAACTTGATCGACATTTGAAACTGATGGGTATTCACGATTTAGTTTTTTCATTTTATCTTCATTTGCATCTGTATACTTTTGATCATTACATTTATATGCATAATCTATAAAGTGCTCCATATATGAAACGCCGCATTTTGAACAATAGCTCAAATCCCCGACCATGACAAGAACTGCTCGAGCTCTTGTGATGGCAACATTGAAAAGATTACCTGTGTTTTTTAAAAAACTGATTGCCCCAGAATTTGTACCTGTTGAAATAACCGGAGAAAATATCATTAAATCTCGTTCATCCCCCTGAAATTTATGAACCGTATCTACTAAGAACTCATTATATAACACTAAATGCTCTCGAATATCTGGTAGTTTTTCCAATGCTGCTTGTATATGCTCAGCCTGAGCTCGAAATGGAGTGATAACACCAACACTTCCTCGATAATTATTTTCAATCACAAGACGTCTTAATTCACTGATTATACATACAACCTCTTCTTCGTTGTAAGCGCCTCCTGAAGGAGGACGAACAGTCTGACCAACTACATCGGTCAATCGAATACCCATATTCGTATTCGTAGGATATTTCAACGTATCATATTTGGTTGCAACGCGAAGTTTACCTTCATAAAATTCAGCGTTCGAATATCCTATTATTGTTTCAAAACTCCTATGATGATCTCTTAATTGAATGATTTCGTCAGGATTTGCGATACTACTTGCAAGAGAATATAATGAGTTTGCTGAATATGACCATTCAAATCCAACACAATATTTTTGAAGCAAATTTACATCTTGAGCTTTTGATATAGAACTAATATGGCTTAATTGCTTAGGGTCTCCAATAATAACTGCACGTTTTGCACGATACAATAAAGGAATAACAGAGGCAATATCGCACTGGCTCGCTTCATCAATAATAACTATGTCGAACACTCCTGCTTGAAATGGAATGTGCCCTTTGGCTGAAAGTGAAGTC
>CAYUFL010000005.1:0-22611 GCA_964444065.1 uncultured Lachnospiraceae bacterium | reverse complement strand
ACTGTTTGCGCAAATCGAGATGCTTCGACAAATCAACATCTCCAACTAATTTCATAGCTGTAACATACTGATTCATTTTCACGCGCTTATTTGAATCTATTTCTAATGGTCTCATTATTAACCATTTATCCCATAATTTTTCTGCAATATCAGCTAAAATATTTTTTTGATCAGACAAACGACGATCAATATCTTCAATAGATTCAATACTACAAAGTTCGCTCAATTTTTTAGCATATTCAATCAATTTCCGAAGAATATTAATCGTACTTCGTATTTCCTTGCATATTTGATCTATGAGTTTTGTATCAGTTTCAATAATATCTAAAGAGACCTCGGATAAATCATATTTTACCAAGTATGTGTTTAATAGCTCAATTTTAGATTTTAAATTATTAATTCTCGATTTTCCGATAACAAACCAAAACAACCTAACTAAGAGTGACTGTTTCGCTTTTACTGCTTCATTATAGCTCAATAAAAATTTATCAAAAGATTCCGCGAATTCGTTTACAGCTTGAACAGAAACTTTTTCAGTCCAGTTATTACATTTATCTCGAATCGTACAAATATACTGTTCAATTTTATCTACATCATTCCGCAACGAAATAATTTGATCTTTCTGTTTTTTAGTTTCACTGTATGAAACGATACCTTCATCGTATGATTTTTTATACTGATTGTACTCATCTTTATCATTTTGATCTGCATTATGCGATAATACATCAGAAATTAAATCCGCAAGGCGATAGGCATATTGACTTGAACCTATGCGAAGCATTATTGGACGATGTCCGATACTATTTATACGCCGATCTACAATGTCAACAGCCTTGTTATTTTTACTGGAAAAAAGAGCATTACCACCTTTCCATGCAATGTTTGCAAGTAAATTAGTAACTACTTGTGATTTCCCTGTCCCTGGAGGTCCAGTAATTATAGTTAAATTATCTGACATAGCATTATAGATAGCCTGTTCTTGTTCGGAATTTAACGGTAAAACCTCCAACAAGCTTTCATCTTTTCTACAAACTCCATTATTTATACCTTTATCATCTCGATGAATCCAATTATAAAGCACAGTATCTTTATATGAATCTTTGTCCATAAGCATCAGCTTAGACAATTCACTTTCCAACCCAATAGTGAATGGCGATCTCTCTGTGACAATAAAAATCGCACGATTATAAATTCCTTCTTCAGTAAGTTCATCAATAGGAATTTCATGAGTTATATTTTCTGGGTTAATATTTTCTTTCCATAACCATTGTCTAATTACTTGTAATCGAGCAACAATTTCATCAATTTCAATATCTGCATCTGTATTATTAAGACCTAGTTCGGTTTCAAGTTCTACTAAATCATATACTTGACTATTGATGTCCTTCGCAGAGTATTGTTTTATTATTTCCATGTTGACACTTGGAATCAGCGTAACCTCTGTCGCGCCATTTGTTGTATCAACAGGGAATAGAAGTACAGGAGCAATTTTACAATACTCTTGTTTTGTTTTATTTGAGTAAAATTTTTCAATCATTACTGGATATCCAATATATGCAGTAAGATTTCGTTCTGTTGAAGCTTTTTGCGCAAGCTTCATTGCGGCATCATTGCTCTCTTCCAAATCCAAACTTCTTAATTCAGCATAGTTCAAATTATATTTTGAAGACAAGAAAGCAGAGACTCCGTTATTCTCCTCTAAACTCAAACAGTTTAAATAGTACTTGCATAAATCTGATAATTCTTTATCAGGAATTGACTGATTAGCATCGATTGTTTCTGCCTCTTTGACATTTATCCCATCATTAAGAAACCAACAATAAGATGTGTCTTGAAAACAGCATGATCGAAGTGCACCATACAAAAGAGCATTTACTTGACTACGTTCTATATTTAATTTTTTAGCAATATCTTTTGCTTTTATCCCTGGAGACGTTTTTATTATCGCGAGGACGTCATTTTCTAACTTGTTAGTCATTTAGCATATTTCCAATCTAACTATTCTCATAGATATACATCATAAATATTATTATATACTATTTCAGCCTAAAAATAAATTGAATGTACACTTTTGACTTTAATAATGCTTCTTACATATTTAATATATCATTCTGATTTCACAACATAATAATTCTATATTTTCTTCCAACCCCCAAATTCGCTATCATAAACCCATCAACCACCAAAGGAGGAGCACTATCCAACCGAACAAACTCAGCACCTTCCGCCTTGTCTGCTTGGGCATCGGCTCCACACTTATCTGCTTATCCTATCGAATCTTCGTTTACCGAAAAAGCAAGTAATCGCGCCTATTCACATTGTTTATATACAGAATCCCCTTTCCGCACTACGGAAAAGGGATTTATTTTTATCGTTACGTCAGCTTCTTCCAAAGCTCGGATTCTCGAATGTTCTGTAAAACGGACGGCAGCGAAATGTCGGGCTTTAGATTCTGCACGGAAACCGTGACCAGATATTTCAGCGTCTGCGATATGAAACGGCTCGTGTCCTCGTCCAGACCGCGCGCAGCATCCATTGCCGCTTTCGCCTTGTCCCATAAATCATCCGTCAGATCGTTCAGCGTCGTCGCTCCGGTCGCTTCGATCACACCGTACAGCGCATCCACAAAACGTTCGCGGTCACTGTCGGTCATCGCGTTCAGCCATGTCTGTATGACTTTGTCGTTGAACAGCGCCAGCGAATCCAGTCCTTCCAGATAGTGAAAATCGTTGTCTTTGATGAGCCACGTAAACGGGTCGTGCTGCATGATGCCGATCTGTCTGCTCTTGACGACGGTATAGGTCTCATGCTGTTCGAGCAGCATGCCGACCACAGATGTCTGCGGCATGGTCGGACGGATGAGAGGCTTGACGCTGCTGTATGCTTCGCTTTGAAAAACGCCTTCGCGAAAGCCAGGTCCGTCGTGGCTGAAGACCTCCGCAATGCGGGAACGGATTGTTTCCCTGCAGTGCATGGCGGCATATACCGCCAGATTGCCGCCTTTGGAATGCCCGCCGACATACAGCGTGCCCGACGTCTTTTTGCCGATGGCATTCAGATATTCCGCGCTTGCGAGCTGTGCGGGCACAGCATCGGAGAACGCCATGTTAAAATCTTCCTTCCAGCCGACGAGCGTGGCATCGGTGCCGCGGAACGCGACATAAGCGCTGCCGTCCCCGAACAGAAACGTCGTTGCAGAAAACTGTTCTTCGCGCTCGGTGTCGATGCGGCAGACGTGCCAGTTCACCCCGACATCCGAAAAACGAGGACTGGTTTCTATGGCTTGCAGGAGTTTGACATTGCGGTCGAATGCGCGCACCCCTTTGCTGAGCGGTTCGCGGTTTGCTTCGGCGGCAAGCGTTTTGAGCGGCACGGCGGGGAGATCCTGCTCGGGTCTGCCCACATAATTTTCGATGTTAAGGTAGGACAGCTGAGAAAAAATCAGACTGTCCACGCTGCCGAGCGGGCGATCGGCAAAGGTACGGGTTTCTTCTTCCACATAATCGATGATGTTTTTCATAAAGTCCCTCGTAAATAGATTTGGCAGAATCGTGAATAAAGATATTAATTCGATTATAACAGTTTTTCAGTATTTTCCGAATCGGAAAATAAAATAATTCTGCGCTTGCCGCATACAAAGCCGCGCAATGATAAAAGCGCTCCGTCATTCATCGAGTGCCGCGTAAATTGACAATGCACAATCCATCTTACGGATCGCTAAAGCTGTTTGTAAGGATATACAACAGAGCGGTTTTGAAACGATATTATGTCTCTGTTTAAGATTGTTCCGTCTTTGATATCGGTCGCATCGATCAGATCTTTATTGTCGGACTGCTCCACAATAAACGGCAGGTACGGCAGAATACTCTTTGAAATTTCCCATGTCGCGCTGTTCCACAATAAAGCAGGGGTATGATCGACCGCATAGTATTTAATCTTGCCGAAATTTAATATCGGATTTACAAAATCAGTCGGACGCGCGAAACTGAACCCCATACCCGCCGAGCAGCTGATATCGATCACCAGGCAGGTTTTGGTGAATTTGCTGATATCATGCTCTTGAATATACATATCCGGATGATTCGGATTTTGCAGAACCCCGTTGACAATGATATCCGCGGTGGCCAATTCCGTTACAAAAGGTATGTTGTCTCCTTCCAAACCGACAATTTCGATTTCTCCGCTATCTTTTTTCGCGATTTGTTTGTATTCGATACCCGGTATCTTGGCTGCCGTTAAATACGAAGGTCTCTGCGTGTATACCGTAATATCGGTAAACCCGTGTCCCTTTAATGCCTGTATTGCGCCGCGGCTGACCGATCCGAAGCTGATCACGATTGCCTTTCGTTTCGGTCCGAAATTGCCGTCTATCCCCGTTAACTGCAATGCATGCTGAACGCCGCAGTATCCAGCCATTTCATTGTTCCTGCTGAATAAATGAAACACATCGCGCGATCCATGATGATACATATTTTCCCACGCGATAAGCGTTAACTTTTTATCGATTGCAATTTGCGTAATGATACTTTGCTGTACGCTGTGCAACCACCCCCAGACCAGTGATCCTTCCCGGATATTTTCAAAGTCCTCCGCGACAGGCTTCGTGATTAAAATTGCTTTGCACTCACTCAGTAATGTTTCGCGCTCTGTTAAGGCATTGCCTGTTAAAGCAGATATTGTTTCATCTTCCGTGTCAAAAGGTAATCCATATCCTGTTTCAAAGAACAAATGCTTTCGTATGTTTGCAGGTATTTCGGTAATATGCTCCGGGTGAATCGGTACTCTTTTCTCATGTTCTTTTTTGGATGATCCGATTACTGCGATATCCATTTCATAATCCCTTTCACTGACAATCCATTTTTCATTCTATCCAAATGACAACCCGGCCTCCGAGTGTGTCATGAATTCATAATGAACTCATGAATTAAATTGATCACCCAAATGGGAGCCGTTACTTGCATTATAATCCCAATTCATCCGATTACGATTAAATATATTGAATCAATATCAACCGACACAAAAAAGACGCCCGCATCGGAGCGTCTCACGCATCAATTATTATCGCTAAATATTCATATGCCAGAACGAAAGTGCCAGCCATCGCTGCTTCTTTTCATAATCCGGCACCAACTTTCCCACGAGCCGCCAGAACGAACGGTCATGGTTCATATGCACCATATGGCACATTTCATGCACGACGACATAATCAATCACTTCGACGGGCGCCATGGCAAGCTTCCAGTTGAAGGTCAGCGCACGGTTCGAATCACAGGTACCCCAGTTCCGTTCATCTCCGACGATGCTGACAGAGTGCGGTTTTACCTTGAACTGCGGCTGATAGAAACGAATACGCGCCTGCACCAGGGATTTGCACTGTTGGTAATAAAAACGGCTGAGTGCCGCTCTGATCGCCTCATCGTCCTGCTCTTTCACGTAAATACATAGTTTATCCGTCTCAAAGCGCACGCGGTCTTTTCCCTGTTCCGTGTTCGGCAGAATCAGAATCGGATACTTTGTGCCGCGGTAAAGAAAGACTTCACCCGGCTCGTAGACTTTCGAGAAAGGAGCAGCCAATTGTGTCTTTTTTTGCTGTATTTCAGCTTGCAGCCAGTCCCACCGACGTTCCAGTTCGGCAGTGATCCGTTCGAAAGACGTACCTTTCGGTGTATGCAC
This sequence comes from uncultured Lachnospiraceae bacterium, assembly GCA_964444065.1. Taxonomy (GTDB): domain Bacteria; phylum Bacillota; class Clostridia; order Eubacteriales; family Anaerofustaceae; genus JBGMEA01. The sequence goes on along the minus strand of CAYUFL010000005.1, from coordinate 16,938 downwards.
TGCAATCTGCCCGTAAATATCGACATAAATACCGATATCACTGCGCTTTTTATGGATAACTGCAAATTCGACGGTGGTTCCCTGATAGGTATGTATCATTTTTTCTTCCTGTTACACTTCGGAATTCTGATCTGTACTGGCTTTATCAAACAGATATCGATAGGTCATATTCAACAGGAAATCCTTCATCTCGCTTTTGTCCATCTCGGGATATCGCTTCGGTGTGAGACGCACACCTTCCCCTGTGCTCAGATTATAAAAACGGTAAGCATGATTCCCGGTATCTTCGACACGCAATTCGTTCTTTCCTTCATCGCATCGCAGCATCGTGCGAATACCGTCAAGCGGACAGCCCTTACCTTCCGCAAAGCAGAGAATGCGTTCGTCTTCTGCGAATTCGATGTCCAGCAATTCGATTGCATATCGGCTTGCCTGATAACCGATGGCAAGTCCCCCGCATTCATGTCCGTGTGCGGCAACACACTGCTGCCAGGTGCGTATTTGATTCATAATCGATCTCCTCTAAAATCAGAAAAGTATAAAAAAAATATATCAAACTATCAGAGAATAAAAAACGATGCCGCAAAGATCACATATGCAGCGATCAGCTGTACGCCCTCAAGCCAGTTTGACTCTCCGTCGCTCGCCACCCTGTTCGCAATCATAACCGAAAAAATCAGCGCAACCAACTCAAAGGTGTTGAATACAATGCTCATCGGTGAGAACAGCAGGCTGAGGAATATCAGTACGGGCGTAACGAAAAGAATGATTTGCAGGCTGGAACCCAAAGCGATCTCGACTGCGACATTCATCTTGTTCTTCAGCGCCATCATAATTGCGGTGCTGTGTTCCGCGGCGTTGCCGATGATCGGCACAAGGATAATCCCGACAAAGAACTCGCTCAGTCCGAGCGACGCTGTCATCGGTTCAACCGCACCGACAAACAACTCGGACATCACTCCGATAAAGACAGTGGAGCATACCAGGATAATAACGGATTTTTTTAATGACCAATCGGGACTGCCGACTTCTTCTTCGGAATCGGTCGCATAGATATCCTTATGTGTGTAGAACGAGAAGATTAAACTCATAATATAGATTGCAAACATAATGACCGCGACAATCACGCTGAGCCCTTCATACTGCGTCGTCATTAATTCCGAAGAAACCGTATGCGTGAAGATCGCAGGTATTGTCAGTCCGATCACGGCAAAAAGCAGCATACTCGCTGTGACGTTGATAACTTCCTTGCAAAAACACTGTTTTTTGTATTTAATGCCGCCGAGCAGCATACTCAATCCGAGAACGAGCAGCACATTACCGATGACCGAGCCTGCGATGGACGCCTTCACGACATCGAACAATCCTGCTTTCATGGCAAAAAATCCAATGATCAATTCTGTCGCATTCCCGAAAGTCGCATTGAGAAATCCGCCGACACGATTGCCGGCATAATAGGAAATGCTTTCTGTCGATCTGCCCATAATTCCGGCAAGCGGGATGATTGCCAATGCCGAAAGAATAAAAATCCAAGTTTGCGATAAATGCAAAAATTCAGCAACAAGAGTCAGCGGAATAAAAATAAGCAGATATTTTAATACTTTCAAAACAAACCCTCACAAATGATTAAAGATTAATACAGTACATCAGCGAATACAGACAGTTCTGATACAGTGCGTAAGTCAGTGTTTCATATGCCTCGGTACGATCTTTTTCGTGCGCAGCCGCCGCCGGAGCATCCGTCCACCAACCTTCACCCAAGAATACCCATGCCCAGCTCAGCGCGTCGATAATCGCGGCACAATCCTCTACTTTCAAAAGGGATTTGAACGGCAGATTAATGTAAGGCTGTACACTTTCTCCGTTCAGAATCTTGTACCCGTTTGAGAAATGCTCCGCCCAATCATCAAGTGCGAGCTCAGCTGCCAATTTTCCGATTTCCAAAAGAGTTTCTTTTAAGAAAGACACACGCATATAGTATTTGTTGTTATCGAGTGAAAACACTTTGCCCGAAGGAGCGGGAAATTCCGTATAGGTCACATCCCACTGCTCCGTTTCTTCATCCAAGACCCAGTTTCTGACCCACATGGCAGACTTCGTTTCATCAACAGTAACAAAACCCCATTTTTGCGCACCGTTCGCCGATGAGACTGTTTCGACGTCTTCTTTCGACGGTTGCGTGAACAAATAAACTTTTTGCGTTTTTCGCACGCCAAGCTCTTTCATCCAGGCAGAGACACCCGAAACAATTTGACGATCTCCACCGCTCTGCAACTGCGGCGCAAATTCGAAGGTAACAGACCGAATGTGATCATGCGTAGTCCCGTCAAAATCATCCCCCGTTTTCAGATAGTGGTTTGCGCCGAGTACCAGTTCCGATAATTGTATGAGTTCTCTGTTCATATAATTGTATTAACCTCCGGGCTATTTTATTGTGTTTAATTGATTAGATCATTTTCCAACTGGCAAGATAAACTTTTCAGTTCGCAGTAAATAAATTGCTTTACTTCAAAATAATTTTTACCAAAAAAGTGATCTGTAATGCCACCCATTATATCATGATTGTTTATGTTAAAGTTTTTTAACGAAGGCTGTAATCCATAATGCGCCATGCAATTCCTGAATAATCGGCATTTCAAACTATCATCAATTTTATATTTTGTATCCAGTATCATATTTATCTGCGCAAGTAAATCGATTAAATAGTAGTACTGAAGATATGCCCACCTTAATTTTGTTGGAGTCTCCTGAATAAATATTCTATCTAAAAAATAAATCAAATAATTAACTGTACATAAGATTGAAAATAAACAAAATCTATTCGTATCCGGATTTTTTCCTATTGGACATTTTGCGAAAAAGTTATAATCCTCTATTCTAATTTTCTCTTTATGAGTAACAATCTGAGTTTCTTTCATTTCTTCAATATATTGCCGAAGTAGTTTTCCGAGCACCTCAAATAATATACGGATTTCTTGACCGTTGGGGTTATTTACCGGACTAAAAGGTGTATATAAACCTATTAGAATTGTATTACCCACAGGGTGTTTGCCACAAAAATACACACCAACATTTTTATATAAATTCAAGCCTCTTATCAACCATGACGCTCTATTTCTAAAATAGCGATCGCTGGAATTAAATTCGTCCTCTATTTTTCTATACATACATTCATAAGATTGATCGAATAATTTGTGCTGATTCCGTAAGTATTTATAAAATTTTTCTTCTTGTTCAGAAAAAATAATACTGTTATTACTGATTTTATTTCCCCATTGTTCAGCCCCATCGGCAAAAGCACCAAAATAAGGAATCGCCATTTGAACAAAGTTGCTCTTTAGATCATCAGGCAACCTAAGTAGATCACTTATGAATTCAGCATCAAATTGTATCAACTTTCCAGCGAGAAATTGTATCGTATCATTCATTTCTGTTCCAAGCATAAATAATCATAATTTACGTTAAATTTTTTTTGAACCGAACAATCCGCGGATGACCATGCCGACCCAGCTGCCGTTTTGTTTTTCGTATGCTTTTCCGTTCAGAATCAGTTGTTCGACAGCAATGTCTTTCAGACGGTCTTTCGGCACGGAGTAAGGATTTTCGCCCAAGATGACCATATCCGCGATCTTTCCTGTTTCCAGCGATCCGCGTTCTTTTTCGTCAAAGGAAGTCCAGTAACCCCAATATGTTGCCATACGCATCGCTTCATTGAGGGTCAGCGCCTGATTTTGCACCGGATGATTGCAAGCATTGTGAATCCAAAGCATCGGATCGGGATCGGTACATGGCGAATCGGAGCCCGCCGAAATGACAATGCCGTTATCCACAAAGCTCCTTAGCGGATTGAGCTGTGCTTCCCGTTCTCCCATAATCTCTCTTATATACCAGTCCGGTTCCTGTGCCCAGACGATAAAGGATGTTTGCATCGGTATATGAATGTGGTATTGCCTGCAGATTTCGATCCCTTCCGCGGTAGGCAGACAGGCATGAATGATGCCGTGGCGGTGGTCTTCGCGCGGATAATCGTCCAATGCGGCTTTCAGTGCTTTTGTTGCCTGATTGAACGCCGCGTCCCCGATGGCGTGCATTTCGATCTGAAGCCCGAGTCTGTTTGCTTTTTTGCAAAAGTTAATCACTTCTTCGTCCGTATAGTATAGGACGCCTTTATTGTCGGTGCCTTCATACGGCTGAATCATCGCGGCATCCATCGAGCCGTAGCAGCCGTCGAGCGCCGTCGCAAAACATCCTCCGATGCGGGGAAGTTTGCGCTTGCATACTTTATCGGTATCCATCGTCTGAAAAAACAGTCTCATTTGGAACCCGCCCGTTGCTCCGCGCCCCACGTAACGTTCCAAATCCACATCCATATCCTTCGGGAACCCGACCCCGCTGACCGAATGCATCATGCCGATGCCTTTGGATGCCATATAATCAATGGATTTTTGCATATATTTCACTAGATCCCACACTGAAACAACACTGGAAACATAATCCGTCGTTGCAAAAAAAGCTTCCTGATTCATCTCTCCGGAATCCGGATTATACCCGCGGATCGTTTTGATTTTTTCCGGCAACTGCTTTAGCAATGCGGTATTGACAATGCAGGCATGCCCGTCGTATTTGACCACCATGATCGGACGATCCTGCGATACGCAGTCCAGATCCTCTCTGGAAAGCAGTGTTCTTTCTTTTACCGAATGAGGAGAAGCACCGAACGCGATGACAATCTTAACTTTTGTTGTCGGCAGGAACGCGGACAGTCGTTCTTTCAGTTCTTCGTTGCTGGTGACGTCCATCGCGTTGAGACCTGCGTGAAACAGTGCCATACTTGCGAAGTGCAGATGGGTATCGGCAAAGGACGGCACAAGCGCCCGACTGCCGAGTTCGATGACGGGAGCACCCTCGTATTGAGACGGCAAAGCATCTCCGACAAAACTGATTTTCCCGTTTTCTTCGACCAGATATTCAAAGATGTTACTGCTGCTGTCGCAGGTCAGTATACTGCCGTGATAAATTTTCATCATGTAACCCCCAAAGCAATATGATTTATAACTTAGTTACATTATAACCATTATTTACTTTAATATAATAGGAAGATGACCGATTGTCATAATATTTTCTGAACTGCTCATTCTGATTGTGCTTCCATCGAAAAAAACTGTAAAAACAGCTCTTCGGACTGTAATCGGATTTACACAGTTGTTGTTTATTTCCCACCCAGCATATCCGTAAGACGCACTTCGGGGTGATGATATTTTACGCCGTTTGATCTGCTCCAGTGGTGCATGGCATTTATCGGACACCATTCATCACAGGCAAAGCAGATTTCGCATCTGTGCTGAAATTCAGGTTTGCAATTCACCATTTCGATGTTGTTCACAGGGCAGACCTTCGCGCAAATACCGCAGCCGGTGCATGCCGCGTCCACAGCAATGCTGCAATCAGTCAGCGGCATCAGTTCGGCATAATGCAATTCGCTGTCCGCGGGCACCTGCGCTTTTTGTTTTAATTCCTTAATGACCGCCGGTCGCATCAGTCGATAAATCGGCTCCATCAGATACAAGAACAGCTTTTTGATTATGCGATATTTTGTCCTGCGCTTCTTGACAATGGAATCACCAATACGGTTGATTTTCGCCTTGCTTTTGCGGATAATCTCTTCACTGTCCCTGCTGATGGGAATCGGAATATGCTCATAATTCAGATTATTCATGGGAAGTCTCAGCGAATACGCCGCATGGAGTTTCCCTCCGCAGGAAGAAATGATCGTATCCAGTCTGTGTAATGACGGGAGTGCGTTGACGCTCTCATATCCGCCGCAATTGCAGACAGAGAAAACAGTCAGCGTGTCGATGTTATCGATTGTTCGGATAAAGCGTTCGACAATAAGAGGCAACCCTGAGAGGGGCGCCAGATAGGACGGAAAAACAATACCGATGCTTTCGGCATTGATATGAACCGATTCGCTGTCCGCAACCGTTGGAATCGAGATCAGTTCCGCGCCGATCCGATCTGCTATCTCCCTTGCCAAAGCAAATGTATTCCCTGTTCCGCTGAAGTAGTAGGTTTTTCGCATGATCATCACCATTCGATTGTATTGGCGGCAGGCACTGTTTCATTGTCGCTTAAAACAGCGTTGGGTTATGCTGCATAAAAAGGAAGGCTATGCAGACTATCCTTGAAGCCCGCGTGTCTGACGCTCCATATTTTCCACCACAACATCGTAAATATCCCCGAGTGAATTGGCATACTCCAGCAACTTCCACGGCGTATTGGTATGATAATGAATTTTAATCAGCTCCTCGCCGCCGACCGCAAGCAGGCTGTCGCCTTCGATGTGCTGCGTGATATATGCATTGATTTCGTCTTCCGATAAATTCTCACCTTCGATGAGCAATTGCGTATCGAATTTATATTCCAGCATAACGATTCTCCTTCTGTTTCGGTTGTATCTTATTGTTAATCAAATCTCTGTCCAGTATAACAAACTTTGCTCTGAAATGGTACGTAAAACAACAGGCGACTCTTTGATTTGCGCATTTGCGTTCGTGCACAGGATTTGGTATCATTATGATACGAATACGACAAAAAAGGCGGTAGAAAGAAATCACATTCTTTCGTTGCAAAATATGGATGATCAACAGCAGAAACACCAGAGACGTGTCAGATATTCCGGCACGCATCCGAAAACCTATCAGGAAAAATACAAAGAACTGCAACCAGAAAAGTATGCGGACACGGTGGAAAAGGTAATCCAGAAGGGCAACACGCCCGCAGGGATGCACCGCTCCATCTGCGTAAGCGAAATACTGAACGTGTTGCAGATCCAACCGGGGCAGACGGGACTGGACGCGACGCTCGGCTACGGCGGACACACTGCGGAAATGCTGAAAGCGCTCGGGACAAGCGGGCATCTGTACGCAATCGATGTTGACCCGATCGAGTTGCCGCGCACAAAGGAACGACTGGAACAACTGGGCTACGGAGAAGATATCCTGAGCGTGAAGCAAATGAACTTTTCCGAGATCGATCAGCTCATACCCGTTGCAGGTAAACTCGACTTTATCCTTGCCGATCTGGGGGTCTCTTCCATGCAGATCGATAACCCCGAACGCGGCTTCACCTTTAAGCACGAAGGTCCGCTCGATCTGCGTTTGAACCCGAACAAGGGAATGTCTGCCGCGGAGCGGCTGCAGAGCATTTCCTATCACGATCTGGTGAATGTGCTGACCGAAAACGCGGACGAACCCCGCGCGGAAGAGATTGCGCGCGCAATCATGTCCGCGCGAAAAAAAGGTGCGCAAATTACTACCACCACGCAACTGCGCGAAATCATCGCGGAGGCGCTGCAACATGTGCCGAAAAAACAGCAAAAAGACGAGATCAAAAAAACCTGTCAGCGATGCTTTCAGGCTTTGCGGATTGACGTGAACAGCGAATTCGAAGTGCTCGGCACTTTTCTGGAAAAGCTGCCCGATGCGCTCGCTGCGGGCGGGCGGGTCGCGATCCTCTCCTTTCATTCGGGGGAAGACCGTCTGGTGAAGAAATCGTTTCAGAAATTCCTGCGCGAAGGCGTTTACAGCGCAGTCGCGGACGGACCGATTCTGCCGTCGGCGGAAGAATGCGGGACAAATCCGAGGGCACGGTCGGCGAAATTAAGGTGGGCGGTGAAGGGGTGAGACGATGATTAGTATTGGCAGAGGGATACGTTGGTATAATAATTACCTAAATGAAGTTGATTTTTGTATAAAAAATGATTTTGACTTCATGCAACTTTGGTTTAAAGACGGAGAACTGCTTGTTGATAATGTTCCTGAACCCAAAGAATCCTATATTAAGAAAATCGGGTTCCCTGTTATAATTCATGCAGTTTTTGAACTTGAAGATTTTAAAAAGTATGGAAATAAACTGCTTGACTTAAGTGAGTATCTGGGAATGAATGAAGTCATTATTCATCCAGTAAGCGAAACCGTGACAGTTAATCAAAATACTGCATATCTATTGGCGGAACAATCTCTTTCATTTTCCGAGAAATCAAAAAAAAGAAATATCGTCTGGTATTTGGAAAACAACAGTGTGGTGGATGTGTTTCACTGCAAAAAACAGGATATTGAAATTGTATATCAAACAGATTCTTACGTTGAACAGTTGCTTGATATCGCCCATATTGACAGTTACAAGCATTTGGAGGAAATCATTTCCGTGAAATACCCTAAATGCTTGCACGTTGCGGGGAAGCACTTCAATGTTCCTCATGAACACCTGCCTTTGGTGCAAGGAGACATTGACTATTCATTCGTTTTCGAGAATTACTTAAAAGAATACAAAGGAAGAATCATTCTTGAAATAGATGCTGACGATAACGAATTGCTGCTTTCAAAAAAAATAATAGAAAATGCGATAAGCAAATGCATTTCAAATGATAGGCAGTAATAAAGATACTGTCTATCTTTATTTATTTTTTATTCGAGAATACTTTCCTCATCACCTTAGGTTCGCACCCGTTCCCGAACTATGGACAATGCTAACAGTCCGACATATCGGGCGCGTCTTCCCTAGCCACATCCATCCCGGCCCTCCTCAAAACAACAAATCATTCTGCACGATCTCCCGCTCCCGAAACAGATCGGCGACCACATCTTCGTAATCGGATAAACGCTCCGACTTTTTGATGCGCTTCGCGTATTTCGCGGCATCGGGAAATAACCGAATGAGATAAGACCATAGCTCCTTCATCGCAAACAATACGTTCCGATCCCCGTGGATCGTGCGTCGGTATCCCTCGTAAATCATGTCGTGAAACGCCATTACACGGGATTTTTCAAGCATGGTGTGGCGTTCCATTTCTGAAACCAGCCCGGGATTGACAAGCAAACCCCTGCCGAGCATCAGCGTGCCGACAGACGGAAATGCCGCCGTGAAAATGTTACAGTCTTTGGCAGTAAAAAGATCCCCGTTGTAACAGACGGGATTTTTACTTCTTGCCAACGCCTGCCCGAACATCTCCAGATTCGGCGTGTTGCGGTAATAATCCTGCTGCGTGCGGGGATGAACGATCAGCTCCGCAATCGGGTATCGGTTGAAAATTTCGATTAACGCAAAAAATTCGTCGGGCTCATCTCTGCCGATTCTCGTTTTGACCGAGATGCGCGGAAGCTGTGCAGAAAAGATTTCGTCAAAAAAATCATCGAGTTCCGCCCGTTTTGCCAGAAAACCCGCGCCTTTGAATTTCGAGGCGACCGTGCCTGACGGACAGCCGAGATTCAGATTGATTTCGTCGTACCCGAACCGCTCGATTTCACAGGCAGAACGGATGAAATCTTTCGCCTGATTGGTCAGCAGCTGCGGCACAAGAGGCACGCCAACGTTGTTTTCGGGCAGAATGTCTCTGATTTCCCGCGTGGTAAACGAACGAATCTGCTTCGTAGCGATAAACGGCGAAAAATATTTTTTGATATCATGCGGGAAAAGCGCGTGATGGGCATTCCTGAAAATATATCCGGTCAGGCCCTCCATCGGCGCGAAATAATAATCCATCGTTACCGGTCCTGTTCTTTTGCGATTCCTTAATAAAGCAGATGCGGGCATTATTTCCAAACGGTCTCGATGCCGTCATCCGTAATTTTGACCGCGCCCTCTTTCAGCAGTCGTCCGACTGCGCGTTTAAACGCTTTTTTACTCATGTTCAATTCGGACTTGATCGCCTCGGGCGCACTGCTGTCGTTGAGTTTGAGCATGCCGCCGTTCCGTTGCAACTGCTCGATGATTATCTGCGCATCCCCCTCGATTTCCGCATAAGCTGCTTCGCGTATGCTGAGCTCGAGCTTGCCGTCTTCGTGAACCTTTTTCACCCGCGCGTCAACCGTATCTCCGATTCTGAAATTGCCGTACATTTCTTTCGTCGGGATCATGCCGTGGTATTTCCCTTCCACTGCAACAAAACAGCCGAGCTCTCTGTTGATACGGTAAATCACACCGCGCACTCTGTCCGTTTGCCTGTAAGGAGATTCACAGCTGAGCTGATCGTACAGTTTCATCGTCGCGCACAAACGATCGCTTTTGTCCACGTACAGCGTAACCGGCACTTCATCCCCTTCGGACACAATGCCGAGTTGCTCTTTAAACGGCAGGAGCAGATCTTTTTCCAGTCCCCAATCAAGAAAAGCACCGATATCATTTACTTCAATGACTTTTAATACCGCCGATTCCCCGATTTTGAGTTTCGGTGATTTTAACGTGGCGATCATTCTGTCTTTCGAATCATTGTATACAAAGACGTCAATCTCATCGCCGATTCGAGCACCGCGCGGCACCTGATTGTTCGGCAGGAGAATATCGTCTTCGTTCGGCTCTTCTTTCACGTTCAGATATAAGCCGATCGGTGTCTCTCTGATGATTTCCATTGTTTGGATTTTTCCGAGTTCTATCATAGGAACCTTCTTTATTCTATATTTTGGATGCAGTAATCTCTTCTGTTTCAGTGGTAAATGATTGATTGACAGCTTATTATATCATAAATCGATACACATATTCGCATCATCGTACAATTGCGGCACAACAGCCATACATAACGCATCGGAGAGCAAAGCTATCTGCACAAAAAGAACGCGCTGCATCGAGTAAACGTATTGCAACGCCGAGATTTTGATATATCTGTCCGTGACTAAAATAAACCCGCTTTTTCTGCGCGGTTCTCAGCCGACGATTTCCTGCACTCTGCCGACCTGTCCGTCCGCGAGCATCACTTTGATGCCGTGCGGATGCGTACTGCTGTTGGTCAGCAGTCTTGCTACAGTGCCTTCCGTGAGCTTGCCCGTGCGTTGATCCGCTTTGAGTACAATTTTTACTTTCGCGCCGATCTTCACATCGGTTCTGTTTTTGCCGTTCATGATTTTATCGTTCTCCGTATTGTCGTTTTTCGGTTTCGTTTCATCTGATCGATTCGTTTCGATTACCAATCCATCCGCATCGGCTGATATTGCGCGGGCAATGGTTCTTCGCTTAAAAATTGGAACTGCTCATCGCGCAGAATCGGCAAAAATACTTCATACGGGATCTCGGAAAACTCGCATGCGTAATTGCTTGCGCCGAACCACTTGCCTTCTTTGGCGCTCAGATTGAGCCCTCTGGCAAATTTCGTGTCGTTGGAGCAGTCATGCACCGCGATGTCCCACTGCTCGTCATCGGCGATTTTCATCAGTTTCAGCGTAAGTTCCCTGCTCCATATCGGCGAAATATAACCAAGTCTGGAACAGTACATATTTTCGCCTGCATAATTGTCGATGTTATTTGCATTCAGGTGCAGTTCCGCGCAGTTGATAAAATCAAGATTTGTAGCTAAAATCGCCTGTTTTTTACGGAAAAAAGCGTCATGAAATTCCGGTGTCATCGGGGTTTCGATCCCGACATTCGGAATGTATTGTTTCGCTGTCGCGATATTCGCAATCACGCTGTCCGCACAATCGGAAGCGCCCAGATTGAAGCGCAGCTCGTCCAGACCCGCTTCAGCCAATGCGCGCAGCGACGCTTCGGTCGCCAACGTACCGTTCGTGTACAGATGCTGATGAACCCCCGCCGCTCGGAACTTACGAATGATCGGGTAATACAGCTCAATTTCCATGAACGGTTCGAGATACACATAGGAAATGCCCGTGGGTTTCGGCTGAACGGAAAGGAGCAGATCGATGTCCTGCTCGTAAAACTTCGTGCCGCCGATTTCCCACAAGCCTTCGCCGACGGGAGGAAGATCATCCAGTTCGCCGTAATTGTAACAGAACTTGCACTCCAGATTGCACTTGTTCGTTTTTCGAACGGTGCTCAGTCCGCTGCCCGTGAGGCAGGAACGGCATCCTTTCGGAAATTTGTTGTCGTTTCCCACGTAAAAAGTGCGGTTCGCCACCGTTTTCAGATTCCTGATTTCCGCGCGCAACCGATCATTTCGATCATTGACTGCCGCCTCGATCTGTGCAAGGGCGGCGTATACGATTTCCTGCTGATCGGGGCTGAGCTCTTCGTCCTCGGGGAGCATGGAGAAAAATTCGAACCACATCAGCGCGTCTTTTTTTGAGATTTTCATAGGGGTTCCTTACTAAGTGAAATGAAGATTTCAATTTATGTTATATCAATGTTTTGACTCGTAATAACAGACTAAGCAATAGCTGTAAACCGTTAAAAGTATAGCGGGAAAGTCGTCTCCGAAGCACTGCCGCCCAAATTTGACCAGACACACCTCCAACCCTGCATTGCCCATACTCCGTCATGCTTTATGAATGTATAGTATTTTCCTACCTCGTGTTTTCCGTTTTCACCCTCGACATAAAAGAGCCTTGCCTCGGAATCACTGTAAGAAAAGACTTTATAGTAAACTGTCGGAAGATTAAATCCTGTTTCGATATCGACATCACTGAATTCATATCCATGCAGATAAGTGCTTATCTCTATCGGCACATACCAAAAAGACGGACTCAATAATACGATAATGTACAAAACCGTTATGATTTTCCGTTTGATCCTTTTTCGAACCAATGAAAATAGCTTCGTAACAACTGCAAAAAATATGGAATATATGAAGATGACCTGCATGATCGGCTCACCCATTTACCATACCCCAATCCTATCTTTTTTCTCTTATTGGAAAACCTGTTTCAACACAAATCATTAACCAAAAAAGAATTGATGTTGATTCTTCTGATCCATTATAGCATAAATTCGACTTTCTCTTGTTCGTGAATTTATTTCGACGTCATATGAATAATTTCAAAATTATATTAATATTATAAAATTTCATTGATATTTAGGATTACAAAATCGTTGTACCTTTGCCCAAATTGCATTCTGCACATAATGTTTGCAAATTGTCAAATGTTGTTTCTCCACCACATGACCATGGCAAAATATGGTCGATATGTAATACAACAGATGGGTCTTTTGCAGGTGAAGCACCACACAGACAACATTTGAAATTATCTCTCTTCATCACATCAAATCTTAGTCTCATATTCACCTGTCTATTAGTTCTGTGGTAAGCTTTTGTTTGAATATCACAAATCTCTTCTTTGGTAACATTTGGCGAGTAATTATTTAAGAACTCTTTATTTTTTGGATCATCATCAGATTCCAATACTGTCTTTCCATTCTCCCACTGTCCGACAACAATCTCAACAGCACCCTTTGGTTTATGATAAATTTTACCTGTATATGGATAGTTTACACCCAAATATTTATATCTTTTATCGATTGTATATTCAAAAATATGTAAATAATTGTCGAAATCTATACCGTTATTAATTCGATTGTAACAATAATCGCTTGGAATTATACTTGTTGGATTATGTCCATATTTTCTTACTACAATAGAAATAATTTCTTGTCGAGTAAATATAGTGCCCACAGAGTACTCATTTAAGGCTTCCTTCACATCTGATAATATTGTCATAGAATCAATCCTCCAGCAAATATCTTATCTAAATTATTAATACAGCATATTTATAATCATATCATAACACCAAATATTCTCCTCTTTCAACACAAAAAAGAAGCCCACTTCTCAAGCAGACTTCCTTTCGTATGATCAAATCTACATTTCCGCCAACACATTCAGCACTTCATCAATGTCGGGCAATTCTGCAATCGGATATACTTTCACCCATTTCACCACACCCGCTTCGTCAATAATGATATTCGCCCGCTCGGACGTGCCGAACGCTTCACGAAAAATCCCATAATCGCGCGCAACTTTTCCCTGCGGCCAGAAATCACTCAGAATGCCCACATTCCTGATGCTTAAGACAGCCGTCCACGCTTTTTTGGAGGGGCTCGAATCCACACTCAAACCGAACGCGACTGTGTTTAACTCTGTCAATTTATCAAAGCTGACTTCCAGCGAACGCATCTGATCGGTGCAGACCGCCGTCCATGCAAGCGGATGCCATGACAGCAGTACTTTTTTGCCTCTGCAATCAGACAGACACTCTCTCCGTGCGCATTGCTTAATGTAAAATCAGGAGCGTTCATTCCGGCTTTTATCGGTTCCATGATCATTTCCTCCAACACGTGAATTTCGGGCACCATCCCATTCGGATGTCGTTTGACTACAGTGTAGCACAGTTGCACGTACTCGCAAAGACTTCCCGCCCTTTTGAAATCTCAAACACCTCACTATTTTCGAATTTCAGACCGCCGCACTCAGTTTATTTTTTGTATGAACAAATCATCTCACTAAAATTCACCCTGTTTTGAGCGCGTTTCCGATAAAAAAACGACGGTTTTTCTCTCTCGAACAAACACCGCTTACCGCGTAACCGTAGCTTCGGACAAGACATTCGCCCGATCCGAACCGAACCATAGATCACGCAAAAACCCGCAAACCCCCCTGACATTGCCAAAAACCACAGTTTCAGAATCAGACATCCTGCCGAAACAAAAAGCGCATATCTGCGCCAAAAAAGGAGAGCAGAAAGGCAGAAAAAACAGTCGAACATATCATTAATTTTCTTACAGATTTGCTAATTTTTATAAAAAAATTTGGCAAGTCTGTCTCCTCATGGTACAATAACGTTACTTTTTTGTTACAAATTTGTTACACACTTTCAATACCCGGAGGAACGTTTGATAAAGAAAATACTAACGAGTTTTTTGATCGCTGTTTTGCTTTTTGCAGTTTTCCCGCTCACTGCTTATGTATCCGCAGCAACTTTAGATAATGCATCTGTTCTGAACAGCATCAGTTCAATAAAAACCAACACACGATTTTATGGCCTCGGACAATGCTACGGCTTTGCCCGAAAAACATTCGCAGACATTTACAATCTGAATATCGAAGATGTCAGCTGGGATTATGACAACGGAACCACAACTTCCCCTTATCTGTATTTGGTCACGAAAACCGAATCGGCAAGCGAACTTGCGACTGTACTCAATGCGGCACAGCCGGGTGATGTGATATGCTACGGCGGCGGCTGGGGCAATCCGCACTCGATGATCTTCGTCAGCAAGGATGATGCGGCGCAGGAAATGACCGTATTGGACGCCAATTGGGGCACCTATAATATCATCCAAATCCATGCCATTCCTTATGAACAGTTGAGTGATATTCTGGACAGCTACAATACCCTGTCCCTGTTTCGATACACACCCGCAGGTCTGTCACTGAGCGCACAATCCGTTACCTTGTATTTCGGAGACGGAAGCGACACGGCAAGTACCCAGCTAACCTGCATCGCGACACCCGATACCTGCACGACACCCGCATGGAGCAGCAGTGACAGTGCCGTTGCCGCGGTAGATCAGAACGGTGTGATCACCGCTGTCGGCGTCGGCAGTGCAGTGATCACCTGTCAGGTCGGAGATAAAGTCGCGCAAAGCGCCGTAACGGTTGCGCAGTATAAAAAAACCGCAACAAAGTACAGCCTTTTGTCTCTGATTGAAATGCAGCTGTTGCTGTATAATGTCGGCACGGACGGAATGGCGCTTTACGCACAGTAAGCCGACAGAAATCATTTTTATTTCATTTGCAATGTTGATTGTCTGATCAGACGGGGCGTTTCCTCTTGATCAGACGATCACTCCGTATAAGCAGGCGCGGCAGTGACGGACGCCTCACTTTTTGCGATTCGGGTTTTCATCCGCCTGACGCGAAAAACGGATGCTCACGGGCGGTTGTGCCTCCCCTATACAGACCTCCTACTTTTATTTAAGTAGATTGAGCGCCTCAAAGATCCTGTCCATTCCTTTATAATAGGCGGGAATCAGATGCCTCTTAAACGTTTTTTTAAAAACTTTCCCCACTTCAGAGCTGTATTCTTCCCAGCCTTCATTTAATGATTCTCTTTCAATGCTTCCTTCCACTACGATACTCCCGTTTGGTCTGCGGTTTGCATTCTTCACATGCCTTATATAATAGGTGTCGGCAGAGATATATTCATCCTTTCCGTTCGCGGAGAAGGTTGTCTCTTTCACGGTTTCCACCTGCCAGTGGGACATGCGGGATAAGAGCACGTAGTGTAAGAGCTCACCATTTTTCAATTGAACATAACTTCTCATACGCAGTTTTTTGATATGCAGATATTTCTGCAGTGCCACACCCTTTACAAACAGCAGGTTGACAATGCATAGAAATGCAAAGCCGATATTCCAGTAAAACTGCGCATTGGGGTTTGCCCCGCTCTGCCAAATGCAGAACAAAGCCGCATCCGCCGTCAACGAAAGAATAATGATCAGCAGCAGCCAAGGCAAGCGTATGCGTCTGTACGCAGAAGCGTCAAATTCAAAAGTATCCATATCAATTTCCATCCCAGTTATTATTCGTATGAATTAAGGTCTCCAATCGATTGCATCCTGCAAACCGGCTTTGGCGGCTTTTTCTATCAGCTGATAGCCTCCTTGGATATCCCTCTCCGTACCGATGCCGTAATATAACGATCTGCCCGCGGCAAACATGCCCCATTTGTCGTTCAGTCCGGCGGATTTCATATACCATGAAAACGCCTGCTTTTCATCCTTTTTTACGCCGTGCCCGTTCTCATAAGCGTCGCCGATATTGTGCATGGCGGTCGCGTGAGCTTGTGCTGCTGCTTGTTCAAACAGTTGAAACGCTTTTTTGTAATCCTGCTTCACGCCCCGTCCGTGTTGGTAGTAAAAACCCAGTTTCAATTGTGCGTCGCTGTGTCCCTGTTCGGCGGCTTTTTCAAACCACGCAGCAGCTTTTGTCCAGTCGGGAGGAACAACTTCATAGCCATAAATCATGCCCAGCATATATTGACTGTAACTCATCCCTTTTTCCGCGGATTTATGAAACCATTTCAGAGCGTTCCCGATGTCTTTGCCGACACCGACGCCATAGTCATAGCAATACGCCGTCCATTCCCATCCCAGTGCGTTGTCCGCTTCTGCCGCTTTGAAGAAACATTGAAATGCTTTTTCTTTATTTGGCTGTAT
>CAYUFL010000004.1:74683-76404 GCA_964444065.1 uncultured Lachnospiraceae bacterium | reverse complement strand
ACAGGTGTATACTGTAATGACGGAGGTGCGCGATGACAGAAAACAGTTTTTTATGGGACGGTTCCAATCTGCGGACAGCGCAATCAATCAGTGTGTTGACCGAGAGCAACAATGTCAGCGAACACTACGGACTGATACTCAATCAAGCCGAAATGCTCAGCATCGTCCAACGCCGCGACGCAGCACTGCGCAATACAGGCAGAATCGAATTCGGTGAAGGCATATTCAAAGCGCTCATCGATGAATTCTGCGATTCCGCATATCTCACACAGCGAAATTACGCCGAAACGATGGCACAGCTCACCGAAATTTTTTATCAATTGAAAAACGAAACGAACGAACGACTCTCCGATGAGGAATTGCTGGCGGCAATGCGCGCCGCCTTTGACGGAATATACGGAGGAGATGTGCAGTCTCTGCTCAATCTCAGCGGTGACGACTGGATACGGATCTCCGATTATCTCGGAAGCACCGACTATATACCGGATACGGAAAGAGAGGCATGGGATGACAAAAAAACCGACAGACATTAAGCCGACCGCACGCACCGTCGAAACAGACAACGCACATTTTGCGCAGGAGCAACAAGCGGAGTGGCTGGCACTGATTGCACAACAGGTGCGCCGTCACACTTCGGGGGACAGCAGCTCGGTACGCATCGAAGTTGCCAAAGAGCTTGCGGCATCCTTGGCATACACCATCAAATGCGCAGAAGAGGCAAAGCACCGATCGGATGAAACACAGCGATTGACGCTGTTGGAACTGTATGATTTGGGCAGGCAGGAAATCACACACAGAATCTCAGTCGGGAGGAATTTATATCTCCGAACACTGCAAACCCGCCTTTCGCTGCCGAATGTATGCTACCACGAGTCACTGCAGGAAATCGGCAATTTTTTTGAACGATATGACGCGGAATTTTTCGCGCACGAAATTCCCTGCATGATCGATTATCCGCTTGCGTATCCGACAAAAGAAGAAAACGGCATCAATTACATCTGCGACTATCTGCGACGCATTGCGGCAGAAAATGAAGTGTGCCTGCATTTTGATTCCGAGGCGATGCAGCATCTGAACGCACTGCTCTGCCCGGGGTACGAAGAAATGCCCGTCAATCTGTATGAGCCTGTTGCGTTCTATGCAATGGGACTATGCATGTGCGGGAAAGAACCTTACGATCTTTCAATCAACGAACAGGAACGGGATCAATTACTGCAATCGTATCAATCACTCCCCCTCCCGAAGCGAAGCGAACTGCCCCTGAAGGCGTCTGTCGAGCTGTGCGAAAAGCTAAACATAACGCAGAGAAATACTGTCATCTATCTGACGCACACGGCAAAAACGCTTGCGGTACGGATGAGCGCAGCGGAAAAAGGCGGCTCGTTCGAATCACTGTTTCCCGATCTGCACTGAACCTGCCAACCATATAAAATTATTTTAAATATTCAGCTGATTACTATTGACAATCAACTGACCGCGTAATATAATCACGTTATATTCATTGATATTCTACTGATGGGAAAGGAGACGGACACATGCACGAAACCAAACTGCCCGGCACGACTGTCGATACCAACCTGTCCGCAGGAATTGCGGATAAGATACTGACCCCGATGTTCTACAGCGGCGGTCTTGTACTCTCACAGATCAGTCAGCTGACAGCTTTGGAAGGACATGTGATACAGAATTGGATCAAACGCGGATATCTGACAGCTCCGCAG
>CAYUFL010000004.1:45962-74673 GCA_964444065.1 uncultured Lachnospiraceae bacterium | reverse complement strand
CAAAAAAAATATACGCGCCGCCAATTATGCCGCATCCTGAACATCAATATTCTCAAAGACCTCTTTACATTTGACCAGACAGCACACATTCTTGGCTATATCAACGGCGTATTGAATAATGATGCTGATGATATTATTGACGACAGCGATCTGTATTCGTATTTTATCGACTGTCTGGCGGATATGGAACAAGCGCATTCGGATGATCCTTATTCTGCAATTGCCGCGATCACCGATTCCTTCCAAAGCGAACTGCCGAATGCACAAAAACGGCTCTCGGACGTACTTGCTATTATGATTACCGCATACCGCGCAAAACGGATTCGACGGGAAGCGATGGAGATGTATGCCGAGTTGGATTATCAATAAACCCAAACTGCAAGCCTTCGAAAAAAGGCAGCAGTCTATGCGCAAATCTATTCTGTTAACTGTAACGCTCGTCTCTGCCGGCAAACAGGCGATGCATTCAAAATCAATTGCCGGAGAAATGGTGAAATATAATGATAGCATGGTGGGAATCTTTAACGATTACCGAACAGATTTTTGCAATCGTCGCGGTTCCTTCGACGGTCATCCTGCTCATACAGACCGTTATGCTCCTGTTTGGATTTGGGGGGCACGACGCCTCGTCGGATTCGGATGTATCCGGGTTGGACGGGAGCATCGGAGATGCTGCGGATGCCGGCATCGCAACAGATTTTGATACTTCATTTGATGCACATGCAGACATGCAATTCGACAGTCATGACTACACGGACCATTCCGATCAGCACGATCATGACGGCAATGCGGATCACGGGCTGCGTCTTTTCACAGTAAGAGGACTGGTCGCATTCTTCACCATATTCGGATGGACAGGACTTGTGTGCCTGCAGGCCGGAGTTGGGAAATCAGCAACATT
Source organism: uncultured Lachnospiraceae bacterium (assembly GCA_964444065.1). GTDB lineage: Bacteria > Bacillota > Clostridia > Eubacteriales > Anaerofustaceae > JBGMEA01. Next base: position 73,772 of record CAYUFL010000004.1, on the reverse strand, counting down.
CGTGATTGCATTCATTGCGGGCGCAATTTCTATGACCGTAATGGCATGGATTCTGAAAGCCTCCATGAAACTCGCCTTCAACGGCACAACAAATCTTGCGAATGCCGTCGGCAAAACCGCAACCGTATACATCAGAGTGCCTCAACTGCGCAGTGCGCGCGGAAAAGTGAATGTGCTGGTGCAGGAACAGTATATTGAGGCTGATGCCGTCACGGACGAAACAGTCGATCTGATGCCCGGAAGCGAAGTGCTCGTCGTGGGACTTTCGACTCCTTCCACACTGCTTGTCATGGCACGCAAACAAAATCACACAGATAAAAAATAATAATAAATAACACAAAAAGGAGCAGAAAAAATGCCGTTATACGTTATGATCCTCATCACAGTCATCGCCGTTCTGCTGTTCTCGATGTTTATCGTCGTAATCAGCAGATACAAAAAATGCCCGTCGGACAAAATTATGGTCATCTACGGGAATGTCGGAAACAACAAGGACGGCACCACCCGTTCCTCCCGCTGCATACACGGCGGCGCAGCTTTCGTCTGGCCGATCATTCAAGCTTATGCATTTCTCGATCTGACCCCGATTTCGATCAGCGTCGATCTGACAAATGCACTCTCGAAGCAGAATATCCGTATCGACGTACCTTCCAGATTCACGGTAGGGATTTCCACCGAACAGGGCGTCATGCAGAATGCCGCAGAACGAGTGCTCGGGCTGCGCCTGAATGAAGTACAGGAACTCTCCAAAGACATCATTTTCGGACAACTGCGTCTGATCATCGCCACAATGGACATAGAAGAAATCAACACAGACCGCGATAAATTTCTCGAAGCAGTTTCGGGAAATGTCGAAACAGAACTGCGCAAAATCGGGCTGAGACTCATCAACGTCAATGTTACCGATATCAACGACGAATCCGGATATATCGCGGCACTGGGAAAAGAAGCCGCGGCAAAAGCAATCAATGACGCGAAAAAATCCGTCGCAGAAAAAGATCGTGACGGGGCGATCGGGGAAGCCAATGCAACCAGAGATCAGAGAATTCAGGTTGCGACAGCAAATTCTGCAGCGATACAGGGTGAAAATACAGCAAGAATTACAATCGCAAACTCGGAAGCAGAACTGAGAGAAAAACAGGCGGAAGCACTGAAAATCGCCGTATCCGCTGAAAAAATCCAGGAAGCGCAGGCACAGGAAGCTTCCTATGCCGCACAGCAGCTTGCAGAAACAGCGCGTGCACAGAGAGAAAAAGCAACCCTCGAAGCAGACGTTATCATACAGGCAGAGATCGCAAAAAGAAAACTGGAACTGGAAGCCGAAGCGCAGGCGGAACAGACCAGACGCAGAGCGCGCGGGGAAGCAGACGCAATCTACGCAAAAATGGAGGCGGAAGCACGCGGTGCACAGGAAATCCTGGTCAAACAGGCGCTTGGTCTGACGAAAGTCGTGGAAGCCGCGGGCGGAGATCCGAACAGCGCACTGCGACTGATGCTCGCCGACAAAATGGAAGAACTGCTCCGTATTCAAGTGGATGCAATCAAGAACATCAAATTCGATAAGGTCACTGTCTGGGACAGCGGCACGGGTGCGGGCGGACAAACCTCCACGGCAAATTTCCTTTCGGGACTGATGAAGTCACTGCCGCCGATCAATGAATTGTTTGAAATGACAGGCATGCAGCTGCCCGAGTTCCTCGGCAAAACAAACAATGAACCTCAAGCCTCCGCGGTGCAGGACGAAACCTCTGATGAGACTGCCGAAAAAGCACCAACCTCAGACGCACAATAAAACAGCCGATCCTATTGTTTTGCGCATATGCAGCAAACATCGGGATATCAAACGAAAAGCTGCCTTTTTTTGAGGCAGCTTTTTTGTTTTCTTTATTCAGTTTTCTTTTGCTCCAGCAGGCGGTTCATTTGCAGAAGCTGTTCGTTATATGCATTTTTCAGATATTCCAACATTCCTTCGTTCACCAACTGTGAGCGTTTCACCCACCCATCGTCTTTCAGCCGGTGTTCGTAATTAAAAGGAAACTCGCCTTTTATTTTTTCGCAGGTATTGCTGATATTTGCTGTCATTGTACGAAGATGGTCCATTCGTTCGGAAAGCACATCTGCGCTGTCCATGCTCGGAACGTATTCGCAGATCATTGCAGACTCAAGGGCAATACGGATGATTTCTTCCAAATCGCGCTGAATAAATGCCGCGTGCGCCCTTTGCCAACGCAGCTGATTTTCCAGCTCCGTATCCGGGTTCAACTCGGGATGCAGCAATTTTGCCAACCGCGCATACACCGCAGTTAAACGCTCTGCCGTTTCCTCCGTAAATGGGCGCGGCAACTCGCCGTCCATCATTATATTTTCTCTTTTTTTGCGGTTACTGATCTCGCTGCCCAGTTTTTCGAATTCAAGCGCAATCTGCATATCGATCAGACGCAAATCTTCCTCATGGATATGAAAGGAATATTCGCGCACGACTTCCGTTTTGCGTTTCAATTTCTGCAATTCGTGCTCCAGACGCAATACTTCGTTTTCAATGCAACCGATCTTTTGCATATATTCGCTTTCAAGTTCGGCTGCTTTATGAAAAATCAGTTCGTCTTTTTCCGCAAGTGCCTTTGCGGCAGCTGTTTTCAGTTCATCCAATGTTCCGATTGCGGCAATATATTGTTCTCTGTTTAACGGTACGATGATGTCCACCTCCGTTTCAATATTTTAAAAATACAGAATACCGACACTGCTTAGCATCGTGCGGAGCAGTTCGTATTGACTGCCATATTCTTCTTTGAGCTGTCTGTGCAGTTGATGATTGATGGCATTTTTCGCGAAAAGCCAGTCTTCGTCTTTCAGCTTTTGCTCGAATGTAAACGGGAATGTTGTTTTGATTGCTGCGATATCCGCTAATGTCTGCGTCATCAGCACGCGGATTTTTTCGATCCGTTTGATGATCTCTTCCCGCTGTGTCAGTTCCGATTCCAGTTCCAACACCTGTTCGTACATTTCGTACAGCATTGTCATTTCTTCCAGGTCACGGTTTTCGTACGCACGCTGTACACGATGCCACAGCGCAAGCTCCTGTTCGGTAATGTCAGGGTTGATATCCGGGTGCAGCTTTTTCGCAAGTTTATAATACATCTCTTTGAGCGTTTTTGCATGCTCTTTTGAAAGTTTTTTTTGTTTTTTATCCTCTTCCTCGACAAAACTCATATGATCGGAGCGTTTTTTATCCTCTTTTTTGTCTTCTGCAAACTCCCGTTCAATCTGCGCATCGATTATACTCAAGTCAATCGGCTCGTTTCCGGCAATTTTGCTTCGGACGATCTCGATCTTGCGCAGCAGTTTTTTCAGTTTCAGATCCAAATGAAAAATCGTGTATTCCAGATGTCCTACTTTTTCCATGTATTCCGATTCGAGGCGAACCGTGTCATAAATGAGCATATATTCTTTTTCCGCAAGCAGCTGCGCCAGGGCATTCTTCATTGCGCCCAGTTCTTTGAGCAGTTCTGCTAGCTGGTCGGTATTCATCGGCAGCATTCCGGTCACCTCCGGCAGTCTTATTTATATTCATTATAAACTATTCATATCATTTATCAAGCGCTTTTTTTTGATTATCCTTCATCCTCTTCGTCGATTTTTGAATAAAGCATACTGCACACCTATATTGTGACGATAAGCGGATGTTTTACCTCTGATTATGTGACTGCGGGCAGAAAATGATTGTGTATTTATTCAATTTTTATTTCTTTAATATTGATTGCACCGTACTGAAATACAGCTTTTGGCGCGCCCAACTGTTGCATACGCAACGAATAATCATTTTTTCAGAAAAATATTTTGTTTTAATCTTCATTTTTCTTATATTTAAAGCGTTTTATTCATGTTTGCAGGGGCAACTTCAATAATATTCTTGAATATGCAAACTCTTATCTAAAACGTTTACATTTCTTTCTTTTTGTGCAATAAAAGTGTTTTCAAGACAAAATCATTGTGCTATAATCCAATCAAACATCAACTCCTCGTTTGTGAACCGTTGCGGATCTTCAATCTTTTTCCAAAATCCGCTTCTCATTCTGGCGAATCTCTCCGCTCCCCGTCAGCGGTTCATGGACGATCCTCAAAGCACCGAATACTGTGCGCGATCCGCTCGGATCCCATGTATAAAAAATAACCGGATACAGAATAAACTTATTATGATAAAAATACTGGCTCAAAGATCCGACAGCAGCTATCTTGTACAGATCCAAAAAAAGAAATATGCGCTGGTGAATCTGCTGACCGAAAATGTGATTTACGAAACGGACTGTGACGTGTTTTACAAAACGGGTTATTTTACCCGGATTGATTCAACCCGCGAATTGTCCGATCATCTTAAATCCTTTTTTGAGAAAACAAAATAATCAATGTCGCAAACAAGCAGGGTGGAGAACATGAGCAACTACCGAATTGCCTACGACAAAGGATTTCAGGATTTATCCGAACGATCACCGCATGAGATTGCGGTTTTTTTGCATGTTCGCTATGACAGCGAAACAGCATCGTTCCTCGTTCCCTATTTCGGGGAAGACTATAAAGTGGACTGCAAAGCCAAGACTGTGACAAAATCCGGCGACGGCAGCGAACCATCGATTGACGACGCAATTCTGATTCTGCATTATCTTACTTTTGCCGCATTGCATCAAACATATGCCCCGATCGGAAAATGGGTCAGCCTCAAAGAAATCCCGAACGGCGGATCCCTGTTCTACCCAGCCTTTCACAAGGACTCGATTCTCGGTCTGATCCAGGCATTCGGTAACTGCCCCGACCAATTCGAAGCAGTCGCACAAAAGCTGTACGGAACACTTGCCGCAACGGGCGATGTCTCGGCTGAATTCCTTGCATTTCCACTGGTTCCTCTTTGTGCTGCAATCTGGGAGGGCGATGACGAATTCGCTCCGAATGCGACAATTTTGTACGATCCTTCAATCTCTGCCTTACTGCATATTGAAAGCATCATCGGGCTGGGAATGCGCCTGGCAAAGAAACTGATCGAACAGAAAACAGATTCGTGCGATTGAAATCAGGCAAGCTGCCGCTGTACTTCTTCTCCGACAGTATCTTTCATCATTTTTCAAAAAGAAACCGGGTTAATATCGCCCGGTTTCTTCTGTCTTTTCTTCCCAGGTTTCCTTTAACGTTTTGATATCCTCCGCGAATTCACCCGAAGTCTGCGATTCGGTCTGTTTCAGTTCTTCGAGCACTTCGAATTCAAATGCGTCGGTCCCGTATTCTTTCCAGTCTTTTTCGAGCTTTTTGTGGATACAGCTCTTTGTTGCTTTCGCAAATTCGAACCGATTTTTCTGTCCTGCCAGATTCGGCGTCGCATCGAGCAGTACTTTACCCGTGATCGTATTGCGGATGACAAACACGCCGCCCTCTTCGGGTTTTTGCTTATATGCGCTTGTCATTTCCCTTTTCGTTCGTTTTTTATCTTCCATTGCTCTGTCAATAACCCATTTCCTTTAATATTGCAGCTAATTTGCCGAGACGTTCGCCGATAATTTCTCCGTCTTGCGCCAAGGCGGCAGAGAACAGCTGGATGTCTTCATCGATTTTTTCGTTGTCCGTGCAGACCGCCACCGTCATCGCGTCGCCCTGCATACCGATGCGCTCAATGACAGGTTGTTCGGGGTCGTACAGTTTCGGCATACGGTAAGCTTCGCGGAAATACAGCAGCGCACGGCATTCCAGTATCGCCATATCGAGCACGCGGTGCAGCGGCAGCTCTTCCGACTGGCGCGACCATTTTTCCCCCGTATATCGCCACACTTTCGCAGAGATATCCACTTTGCCGCGATCGTTCCACTGGGCAAGCCCCAAGCTCAGACCTTTCGCATCGGAGTTGTAAGCATATCTGCCGTCTATTTTCTCGTAATCATCGGCAATGATCACAGGTTTGTGCTTTAATGTTGTCGGTATTTTCATCGATTCACCTTCGTTCATTATATTTACTAATTTACTAAATTACTGATTGAATTATAACGCAAAAAAAATGCGCTGTCAAGGGGGGCTCGCCCGCTTTTATTCAAAATAATGCCGCAACAATACCTGCATAGACAGGCACGCATGCAATGCGTGCCCTACTACTTTCTTTCTTTCAATGCGCTTCCCGTACGGATCGCATTGTATGCGATCTGATCCATGCGATCTATGCGCTCCATTCGATTGATCCTTCTTCATGCGCTCCATTCGATTCATTTCATTCGATCCATTTTTTGCATCCATCATAAACCAATTCTATGATCCAACGCCCACTGAATGGGATTGCGCTTGATATACGCACATACTTGCGCCAATTGTGCTTCGCTTCGGATAATGACATCATAATACGATTTATGCCATATCGGCATGCCGCAACAATACCCGCAACGACGCACTTCGCGCGAAACGGAAGATTTGTAGGACTGCACGATTTTGGGCACTTTCATTTTGGGACGGCTGCATTCATGCAATTCCGCAATATCCGCATGCGATAACCGCAAAACCATATGAATGTGATTGGGCATCACCACTGAGCAGAGCACATCCGTATCGGGATATGCAACCGCAATCATGGAAAGATGCCGCTGCGCAATTTTGCCGATTGCGCTCAATTGCATTTCGCCATCCCGCACCTTCCCAAATATCCGCTGATTGCGGTATGCGCAAATCGTAATAAAATAATACCCGACCGATGAATAATGATATGCGGACATTCGCAATTGCTTCCTGCTGAAATATTTCATGAAATCAAACTCCTGCTTCACTTGATTTCATATTCGACACGAACATCCAATTCCCCTTTTTATATAATGATCAAAGGCACGCATGCAATGCGTGCCCTGCTGCTTTTTCTTTCAATGCGCTTTCCGTACGGATCGCATTGCATGCGATCCTATATGCGATCCTGATTCATCTATGAAATCAAATATAATTGATGCGATCCTATCATTTTCGATCCTCTTATCAATTCATTCTATACAATCCCCTATCCCGCCATCTTTCGTTTTCTTCGAAACATCGCCGCAATCAACAGCGCAGACGCGATCCCGACCGCACCGCCGAAATAAAACATCGCGTTCGAGCCGAACGCCGTCCACAGCACCCCTGCGATAATGGAGGAAAACAACAGCCCGATCCCCTGCAGCATTCCGTACAACCCCAGCACCGTTCCTTTATACTGCGCAGGCGCATTTTCCGCGATAAACGCACGTTCCGCACCGCTGATGAATGCCGTATAAACACCGTAGGCAAGAAACAGAATTACGATACCTGCCTTCGATGACCAGAGCGCAAAACCGAAATATACCAGACCGAAAATCACATACCCCGGCACGAGGACTCTGCTGCGTCCGATTTTGTCGGACAGCTTGCCCGAAGGAATCGCAAGCAGCGACGTCGCCAAATTAAAAACAAAATACAACAGAATCACCTGCGTTGCCGAAAAGCCGCGCTCCTGTGCTTTGAGCAGCAGAAACGTGTTGGACGAATTCCCCAGGCAGAAAAGAAAGATGACCGCAAGGTAGTACTTTAAATGCGCGTCGAGCTTGAGATTTTTAAACGAGAATTTTTCGGGCTTTTTCACTTCACATTTATTTTCCCGCACCTGCGTAATGATCAGAATACCGATGACCGCGGGAATAACGGAATATAGGAATGCTTTTTCATACCCGAGGCTTGTCGCTAGGAAAACATACGCCAGCAATGCCCCGAGCGAAGAACCGAGCATATCAAGCATCTTGTGCAGTCCGAACGAACCGCCGAGATTGCTTGCATCGCAGGACTGCGCCACCAGCGCATCTCTTGGCGCGGTACGAATACCTTTGCCGATGCGGTCGATCACGCGTGCAAAAAGAACGCCGACCCAGGAGGATGCAATCAGCAGTAACATTTTATAGACAACTGAAGCGGAATACCCCACAAAAGTCAGTTTCTTTTTGTTTTGATAGACATCTCCGATGTAACCGCTGAATACTTTCAGCAGGGATGCCGCACTCTCCGCAATTCCTTCAATGACTCCGACAATCGCAGGCGTCGCGCCCAAGACAGCCGTTAAGTACAGCGGGATAAGCGGATAAACCATCTCTGTGCTCATATCAATGAACAGGCTTACCATCCCGATGATGACAATGTTGTTGACAACGCGTCGCTGCTTCATATAGACAATCCTCTATATCATTCCAAATATTCAGCGAATCAGTCTTGTGCCCTTTTCGGTTGCGAACCGATGCGCTCTTTTTTGTCTTGAAATACTGGTTGCAGTATACCACCGCAGCTTCCGAAATGCAAGCACGGAAGAGCATGAGATACGTCTCTGAAATTTTCTGAAAATTCAAAATATCTATTGACAATTCCGCATAGATTTACTATCATAATGAATAATATCATCGGCAAAGATGGGGAGCCGTCGTGATATCGGGATGCATCAGAGAGCCGTTGTTTGGTGAAAAACGGCGCACAGCGATCACAGACATTCTCGCCCCGGAGCCATGCGTACCGAAACGCTGCAAAAGTAGGCGCGCACGGGTTCTCCCGTTACAGAGGCACACATTGTCGGATGTGTCGTGAGCGGATGCCGCAGGGCATCAAACAGAGTGGTAACGCGGGAACTTTATTTCGTCTCTGAATGCAGAGATGATTTTTTTATTCTCAATATCGGAGGAATTGTAATGAGCTATGAATTATTGAATCAGACGTTCGGTCAAAAACTGGATGAAATTACAGAATTATATCCGAAAAACGAAGCAATCGTCTGCCCCGAAAAAAATATCCGCTGGGACTATCGGGAATTTCGGGACAGAGTCAATAAAGTCGCCAAAGGCTTGTACGCCATCGGTATCGGAAAAGGCGATCATGTGGCAATCTGGGCAACCAACTATCCCGAATGGATACTCACCATGTTTGCCACCGCACGCATCGGAGCCGTCATGGTCACGGTCAATACCAATTACCGTAATTTCGAACTGAACTACCTGCTCAAGCAGTCCGACTCCATGACACTGATTATGTCCAAGGGCACGAAGGAAGTCGATTATGTCGAAATGATCAACAAACTCTGTCCGACACTGGAATTTTCCGCACCGGGAGAGCTGGAAAGCGAAGAGTACCCGCATCTGAAAAACATCATCTATCTCGAGGACGAAAAAGTGGACGGCATGTTCAACTTCTCGCAGCTTTACGAATTTGCGGATTACGTCAGCGATTTCGAGCTGAAACTCGCAGAACAGCGCACCGCTCTGCATGATGTTGTGAACATGCAGTATACATCTGGTACGACAGGATTTCCGAAAGGCGTGATGCTCACCCATTACAATGTCGTCAATGACGGCAAAGCCATCGGTGACTGCATGAAATTTACCCACAACGACCGTCTGTGCATTCCCGTTCCGCTGTTCCACTGCTTTGGCTGTGTGCTCGGCGTAACCGCTGCCATTACACACGGCACAACGATCGTACTGATCGATCATTTCAATCCGCTCACCGTCATGCAGGCACTGCAGGACGAAAAATGTACCGCCGTGCACGGGGTGCCTACCATGTATATCGCCATGCTCAACCATGAACGGTTCAAGGAATTCGACTTTTCCAGCATGCGCACCGGTATTATGGCAGGTTCCCCCTGCCCGATCGAAGTCATGCGCCAGGTGGTGGACAAGATGCATATGCCGGAAATCACCATCGCCTTCGGGCAGACCGAGGCTTCCCCTGTCTGCACGCAGACGACCACGGACGATCCGCTTGAAGTACGCGTTAAAACCGTCGGACGGGCACTTCCTCACATTGAATGCCGCATCGTGGATCCGGAGACAAACAAAGAACTTCCGCGAAACACACCGGGAGAATTTGTGGCACGCGGATACAACATCATGAAGGGTTACTACAACATGCCGGAAGCCACAGCTCTTGCCATTGACGCCGAAGGTTGGCTGCATACGGGCGATCTTGCCATGCAGGATGACGACGGATATTACCATATCACGGGCAGAATCAAAGACATGATCATCCGCGGCGGAGAGAATATTTACCCGAAAGAACTGGAAGAACTGCTTTATACCCATCCGCAGATCAGAGACGTGCAGGTGATCGGTGTGCCGGACGAACGCTACGGCGAAGTCGTCATGGCATGCATTATCGCAATTGAAGATGCGCTGCTGACGGAAGAAGAAGTCAAAGAGTTCGTGAAAGAGAATGTCGCCAAACACAAAATCCCGCAATATGTTGCATTCGTAACATCTTTTCCGATGACGGCAAGCGGAAAAATACAGAAATTCAAGATGCGCGAAGATGCCATTGAACAACTTGGATTGGCAAGTGCCGCCAAAATCGAAACCGCATAATCACTGTGTACAGGAGTGCCGCAGGCACTCTTTTTTTAACAACAGGACGGCTCGCCTCGATTTTTAAAAAATGTATAATTCATTTGACAAACCGAGTTTGTTGTCGCTATAATGAATCTAAAAAATAAGCTGCATGATCAAACAATACTCCGTATTCATGCGGAAGATGAGGCAAAATGGAAGACGATAAACGAATATTGATGAATGACCTGAACGTATTGGATGAAATTTGCGATATCGTCCGATTTGTCGACCCGATCAATAAAAATGTCATTCAGTTCGAAAACGGAGAAGTCACCAATCCCGAACTGCATTGTTTTGATTTCTGGAAAAATAATCGCGTCTGCGACAACTGCATATCGATCCGCGCGTATCATGACAGAAAGACATATATCAAAATCGAGTATTTGGAAGAAAAAACCTATTTGATCATTGCAATCCCGATCAATCTGCCTGACAGAATCGTTGTGCTGGAAATTCTAAAAGAAACCACGCAAAGTATGTCTGTCGGAATCAACACAGAAAACGAGCGCCAATTGGCAGAGCTGCATGCTCTGATCGACCATATGAATCAGCTCTCTTCTAAAGACGCACTGACAGGAATATATAACCGTCGCTATATCGACGAAAAGCTGCCGGTGGACTTAATTAACTGTGCACTGCTTTCGGAATACATCGCAGTGATCATGGTAGATCTGGATCTATTTAAAAATATCAATGACACTTACGGGCACCTCAGCGGCGACTGCATGCTCAAGCATGTTGCACAGACCTTAAACAGCTGCATCAAGCGCAACAGCGACTGGGTTGCGCGTTACGGCGGAGAAGAATTTCTGATTTGCCTTCCCGGTGCTTATCTTGAAACAGCCAAGGAAATTGCAGAAATGATGCGTGCGGCAGTGGAGGCAGGCGAATGGAACTGCAACGGGAATCAACTTCACATCACAGCAAGCTTCGGGATCTGCTGCGTAAAAGCCGACCGCACCCAAAACATCGAAGATTTGATTGCAATCGCCGACAAAAAAATGTACGAAGCAAAAGCGAATGGCAGAAACCGTGTCGAATATTAAAATGTGATATGCACGCGGCAACCAAAAAGGTGAATGTAAAAAAAGTAAACACGCATATTGATTATCATATGCGTGTTTCTTATTTCACGATTTCGGTAATTGTTTTCAGTTCGCCGATTTCGTAGGTCGGCACAATCCCGCTGTTATTCTCGGCTTTCTTGGGATTGAACCAACAGGTATCGATCCCGTAATTGATTCCTCCCAGAATATCCGTCTTCAGCCCGTCTCCTACCATCAGCATTTTCGATTTGTCCGATTCTCCCGCCGCGAGCGCGGCAAGCTCGAAAATGGCAGGATCCGGCTTCGCCACGCCTGCTTCCTCAGAGATAATCACGCCGCTCAGAGAATCCGCCAGCACAGAACCGCGAACCCGAAGATCCTGCACGTCTCTCAGTCCGTTTGTCACAATCAGCAGTTTTGCATGCTGTTTCAGACGAGACACCAAAGGCAGTGTTTCATCGTAAAGAATCGAGGCAAGCGAGAGCTGATACATAAATTCTTTTGCGAATGCCCCCGCATCAAACGAGGCACCGAGACGCGCGGCAAGCCGACGAAACCGCTCGGTTTTAAGGACGGGCTGACTGATTTTGCCCTCCTCGAATTCTTGCCAGATGGCATGGTTGAGATCCCTGTAAATATTATAATGTTCTGTCCCTGCATACGGCAGACGAAAAGCCTGCATGGCATTGCGATAAGCAACCGCTTCCGACTGCTGAAAGTCAAAAAGCGTATCGTCCGCATCAAAAAAAATGACATCGTATTTCATCGTGTTCCTTTCGTGCTCGGAGCAGTCATGCGCGTATCAACCGTTTGATATCAAATGATGATACTGCGTTCGCGTTTCAGTCCAATCAACTGTGATTCCGACAAACATATGAAAACCTGCCCAGCCCCTTCAATCAACGTTCCGTCCGGGATTCTGCCATCTTCATTTTCTTCACGCCGGAAAAATAAAAGGCAGCCCCGATACCGATATAGACAAGCGCGCAAGCAAATTTCAGGATTTCCTTCTGCCAACCGATCATCACTGTACCGTCTGCGTATGCCAGCGGGAAAAAGGTAAGCATGAGAGCGGTAAGACCGGCAAAACCTACAAAAACCCATGCAAGCTTTTTCAATACGCTTCCGTATTCCCAAAGACTTCGTTTTTTACGGTATTCATCGCATATGAAATAAAATCCGATCGGGAAAAATAAAATCAATCCGGCAATAATTTTACCCCATTGAATCGGCTGCGGATAATAATCGTTTGAATTGATCATTCAGTGACTCCTTATGGAATGATTATATACACAAGTATACAATAAATCCGAGCATCAAGGCAACGCACTTCTGCATCTCTATCAAAAAAACACCCGAAATCCGGGTGCTTCTTGTTATTTCAAATCCGGATGCACATATCGCCCGCGCATTTCCGTTTTGGGTCCGTGCTGGATGGCAGCTACAGGACATCGGTTGATGCAGGCAAGACACTGCGTGCATTTCTTCTTGACCCATTTTGGTTTCCCGTCCACTTTGATCGCTTTGACAGGGCAGATTTCTTCGCACAGTCCGCAGGCTGTGCAGGCGTCGGTCGCGCTGAATTTTTTCGTAGCCGAAGCAAACCGTACAAACAGCGGATGGATCAGCTTTGATTTCAGTTTCGGAGAGGAACCCGGAAGCAGATCAAACACGCCTCTGTCTTTGTGGCTGATGACCGAATTGATACGCAACATGGCGCGTTCCGCGTCGGATAATTTGATTTCTTCGATTGTTTTCGGATCGGGATCAAAGCCGATGACGTAATTGTTCGGCATGCGGATGGTAAATGCACTGTCAAGTGTAAACTCTTTTGCGGCAAGCGCCTGCTTCAGGATCAACTCGGTTGACATCCCTTCCTCGTCTCCGCAGGTGCTCAGCGCGAACAAATATGGTTTGCCGCCGCTCAGCGTCATCTTGGAAATAAAGTCAATCACGATTTGCGGCGGTCCCCATGCGTAGATGGGATATACAAATCCGACAGGTTCGTCTTCTTTGCATTCATATATAAAATCGTTGTTTTCTTTTAACAGTTCTTCCGCAATACTGACCAGTTGCAGATCCTGTTCCTGCGCGATTTTCTTTGCGGCATACAGCGAATTGCCTGTGCCTGAAAAATAAAATATCATAAATCCAACCCTTCCAAACGGAGTCTCTTATCAATTTTGGGTTTATCATATCACAATAAGATAAAAAACCATACCGATATGTTGCAGAAAAATAACAAATTGCACATCAAAACGGGACGGCAGATAAGCCCTTCCCGCGTTTTTCGGTTTATTATTTTATACTTTCGAATCGATCAGACAAGTGATCGCATGTCTGACAAAACGGAATCCATTATCCCAGTTTCACGATACTTTCGCGAATCTCTGCAAGCAGTGCTTCGTTTTTCGTCATCTTTTCTTTTTCTTCGGCAACCAGCTTTTCCGGTGCTTTGGCAAGGAAGTTCGGGTTCTGCAGTTTGCCGTTCAGTCTTTCAATCTCCGTAAGAATCTTCTGCTCTTCTTTTTGCAGACGGGCAATTTCTTTTTCTCTGTCGATGAGTTCCCCCATAGGAATGAAGAATTTCGCATTGTTCGTCACAATGCTGAGTGCGTTCTCGATTTCGGTCTGCGTTTTCATGATTTCCACATCGCTCGCCGAAGCCAGTTTCATAAAGATATCTTCATTGCCTTCGTAGATGGATGCAGACCCCTCCGTCGGCTGAATGTACAGCGTGGCTTTTTTGGAGGGCGGTATATTCATCTCCGCACGTGCGTTACGGATGCCGCGGATACCCTCGACGATGGCATCCACCTGCATTTGGTCGGTCGAATAATTATTTTCTTCAGTATACACAGGCCACCGCGCCACGATCAGCGGTTTTTCGTCATCTGCAATATGGGAATAGATTTCCTCTGTAATAAACGGCATGAACGGATGAAGCAGTTTAAGGATATCGGTAAATGTATGATACAGTGTCCACTGCGCGGCGTGTTTTGCTGTCGCATCCTCCGCATACAATCTCGGTTTCACGAATTCGATATACCAGTCGCAAAATTCCGTCCAGATGAAGTTATACAGCTTTTCGAGCGCGATGCCGAGTTCGTATTTATCGAGATTCGCGGTTACTTCGGCGGCGATCTCATTGGTACGGGAGATAATCCATTTATCCAGATTGATCAGATCATTCCGCTCAATGGTGCTTTTCGGATCAAAATCTTCCAAATTCATCAGGATAAAGCGCGCCGCATTGTTGATTTTGTTCGCGAAATTTCGGCTTGACTGCACTTTCGTTTCATGCCATCTGGTGTCGTTTCCGGCAGAATTCCCTGTAATCAGCGTAAAACGAAGCGCGTCGGCACCGTATTTTTCGATGATATCGAGCGGATCGACTCCGTTGCCGAGAGATTTGCTCATTTTTCTGCCAAGCTCGTCGCGAACCAGTCCGTGAATGCAGACATGATGGAACGGAGCGCTGCCTGCCTGATAAAGTCCGGAGAAAATCATGCGCGCCACCCAGAAAAAGATGATGTCAAAAGCAGTTACAAGCACATCATTCGGATAATATTTTTCAAAGTCCGCTGTTTTTTCAGGCCAGCCAAGCGTCGAGAACGGCCACAGCGCGGAAGAAAACCAGGTATCGAGCACATCTTCGTCCTGCTTGAATGTATGTTGTCCGCATTTCGGGCAGGTTTCGGGCATTGTTTTGGAAACCACAGTTTCTCCGCATTCCTGACAGTAATAAGCGGGAATGCGGTGTCCCCACCACAGCTGGCGCGAGATGCACCAATCACGGATGTTTTCCATCCAGTTGAAATATATTTTTTTATAACGGTCGGGCACAAACTGCACCTCTCCGTTTTTCACGACATCAATTGCCGGATCTGCGAGCGGCTGCATTTTGACGAACCACTGCATGGAGGTAATCGGTTCTACGACGGTACTGCAACGATAGCAGGCGCCCACGTTGTGTTGGATCGCTTCGATCTTATCAAGCAGCCCGAGCGCTTCCAGATCGGATACGATCTGCTTTCTCGCGCTACAGCGGTCAAGCCCTTCGTATGTTCCGCCGAAAGCATTGATGGTCGCATCATCATTCATGACGCGTATCTGTTCCAGATTGTGCCGCACGCCCACTTCGAAGTCATTCGGGTCGTGGCACGGTGTAATTTTCACGCAGCCCGTTCCGAAATCTTTTTCCACATAATCATCCGCGATAATCGGGATCTCACGGTTGAGCAAAGGCAGAATAGCAGTTTTTCCGATCAGATGCAGATACCGTTCATCGGTCGGATTCACAGCCACCGCCGTATCCCCGAGCATCGTTTCGGGACGTGTCGTCGCAACGATCACAAACTCGTTACTGTCCTTGATCGGATATTTGATATGCCACAGATTGCCGCCATGCTCTTCATATTCCACTTCCGCATCGCTCAGTGCCGTTTTGCAATCGGGGCACCAGTTAATAATGCGGTTTGCGCGATAGATCAGTCCGTCGCTGTACATTTTTAGAAATGCTTCCTTGACTGCTTCCGAACAGCCTTCGTCCATAGTGAACCGTTCGCGGCTCCAGTCGCAGGATGAACCGAGTTTACGAAATTGTTTTGCAATGCGCGCGCGATAATGATCGGACCACTCCCATGCCCGCGAAAGAAATGCTTCGCGCCCGATCTGTTGCTTTGTCTTGCCTTCTTCCGCACGTATCTTTTCCACAACCTTCACTTCGGTTGCAATGCTTGCGTGGTCTTCGCCCGGCAGCCAAAGCGCGCTGAACCCCTGCATGCGCTTGTAACGTGTCAGAATATCCTGATATGTACCGTCGAACGCGTGCCCGATATGCAGCTGCCCCGTTATATTGGGAGGCGGCATGACGATGGTATATGGTTTTCCGTCGGGATGCACTTCGGGTTTGAAATACCCTCCGCTTTCCCACATTTCGTAAATTCTGCTTTCGACTTCATTCGGTTCATAAATTTTATTGAGCTCTTTCATGACGGCCTGCCTTTCTTTTGCAAATAAAAAATCCCGCAATCGTTGCAGGACGGCAATATGCCGCGGTACCACCCGCATTGATTCGAGACGAATCCGCTTTTCTTCGGCGTAACGTGCCGGCTCCGCCGCTGTTCTGTGAGAATAACGGTGCTCCGCGGCGACTTTCGGCAGAATGCCCATGAAAGCTTTCACCCTCCGCTTTCTCTCTGTTTGATACAGGCTGCCTACTCCTCCGCATCTTCGCATTTCTTTGCGATCTGATCGGTTATGAATGGCAAAATTATACTTCATACGCTGTATTTTGTCAAGCAAATCGGCATTCCTTCTCCGTCAGCGCAGCCGCAGGAGAGGTACTGCATATGACTTTCATTCACTCATTTATGAAAATGCACCTTTTCTTGATCCTTGAGATACGCAAAATGGTTTAGAATAAGCCGCTTTGCGTTTATTAGAATTTTTTAAAATTGTATCGCAATAATCGCTTTATGCGTTATAATAATATGGATTATCGACACAAGGTATTGGAGTTATGGAATGAAAGAAAAAGATCCGAGGGTCAAAAGCGGCCTGAGCGAAAAAAAAGTCTATATTAAAAAACGTAAAAAGAAAAAGAAACCGACAACGGTGACAAAGCATCCTGCCGCAGTCGCATCTCAAATAAAATCCGAATCAAAGTCAAGCTCCCCGAATATGGCGAAAGCGATATCTGGGGATGCAATGGTTGGATCAGGCAAGTTACCCGCATTACCGACGGAACCAAAAGGGAAAAAGAAAAAAAAGAAGAAGAAAATAACCAAACGACAGAGAATCAAACGATGGATGATTGCCGTATGTTCTGTTCTGATTGCAGGTATTCTGATTGCAAGCAATTTGACAACCATCTTAATGTGGACCGGTCTTGGCAGCCTGAGTAATTTCAGCGGAGATTTATCCGGAAATAAAAAGTATCAGAAGTTGGCGATTAAGTCCACACTGTATGACAACCTGAGTTCAAACATTTCTTTCGGCGACACCGATGTTATTAATATCCTGTTCTTCGGATTGGATGAGAATGTCGAGCGGGAAAGCGAATATACGACGTTTCGACCCGATACGATCATGCTAGTTTCTGTTAATCTGAAAACAAATGCAATCCAAATTATTTCGATCCCGCGAGATACTTACGTGAGTATCTACGGCAGAAGCGGAAAAGATAAAATCAATTCCTGTTTTTATTACGGCTCGCTTAATGCGGAATCAGAGGATGATTATTTTGACGAAGGCGTCAAATGCCTCGAAGGCACAGTCAGTCAATTGCTGGGCGGCATTCCGATCCA
Source organism: uncultured Lachnospiraceae bacterium (assembly GCA_964444065.1). Classification (GTDB taxonomy): domain Bacteria; phylum Bacillota; class Clostridia; order Eubacteriales; family Anaerofustaceae; genus JBGMEA01. The sequence continues at coordinate 56,033 of CAYUFL010000004.1, read as the reverse complement.
CTATTATGTGGAAGTCGATATGGACGGCGTCCCCGAAATCATTGACACCCTGGGCGGCGTAACCCTTACTCTGGACGAAAACATCTATCATAACGGCACACTTGCCTATGCAAAAGGGACACAGACGCTGAACGGAGAACAGTTCATCACGCTTGCACGGCTTCGTGACTACACCGGAGGAGACATTGACCGTGTTGCCATGCAGCAAAAACTGATGTTGGTGCTGTTTGATGAAGTAACCAGTTCGAGTAACATCATGAAACTGCCGCAGTTGACATCAAAAACCTTTGACATTTTGACTACAGACTTGTCGTTCAAACAGATTACCACATTGGCATTCACGCTCAAAGATTTTAACCCGTCCAACATCTCAACCGATACCATGCCCGGTACATACGGAAATCTAAACGGTATCTCATATTGGATTGTGGTACAATCGGAGCGCGTCACGTTCATCAAAGAACATTTCGGCATTACGGTAAAACAAGATTCCCAGGATGCTACCTATATTCCTAAAGCGACCGACACAACGACCACAGATACGACAACCACAGACACAACGACCACCACCGATACGACAACCACCGATACAACGACGGATACGACGACCGACACGACCACCGATACAACGTCCGATTAACCCTCCGCCCATAAAATGGTTCAGATCACTCTTGCGCATATGAAATACCTCCCGCAAGGGAGGTATTTCATTTTGATGGCAAAGTCATCAAAATGCAGGCTGAATGAAAAATCGAAGATAAGTGGCACACGCCCTAACTTTGACAAGCATGCTTGATTCTTCGGATCCATGCGCGCGATCCTGTGGGACCTCACGAAAATCCGCACTTCATGCAACACAATAAAGAAAAGAATTCTTCATTTTTTACGATTCGGATTGTTCGGCAGCCCGAGACCTTTTACACGAAAGGTCTTTTTATGTTGCAGAAAGAATGAACAGATTCAAATATTGATCAGTGTAAATAATTATACTCCTCAAACAACGGTGAATCTCCGCAGTTATTTACAGTAACAATACATATGATTTACTTGATGATTACATATCAAATCAAAAAATTATATATAATTGAACTATCGAAAAAATTGTCGAAAACGAGAAGATGTGGTGCGGCACCGCCGGGCAGAGCAACAGCATGATAATGGACAGCCTCGCGATTGCTGCAAAGAGAATTGAGGAGATTGCATGAAAAAGATTTTAGTCGCAATATTACTTTTCGCAATGTTGTTCAACACTGTCGGTTTGACGGGGTGTTCTATGCAAAGTCAGCGGGAATTTGTGATTCTCTCCGGATCCGAAAACGAGTCATTGGAGCCGATACTGGAAGAATTCGGCAAGAAAAACAATGTTACCATCCGTATGGTGTACATGGGATCGGTGGATATTATGAATCTGCTGGGTACCGATGAAATTAAACAATATGATGCCGTCTGGCCTGCCAACAGCTTGTGGATCAACATGGGAGACGAAAATCATATGATCAAAAATTCCGTTTCCATCATGAATTCTCCGATTGCTTTCGGCATCCGAAAATCACTGGCTCAGAGTCTGGGCTTTACCGACCGTGAGGTTACAGTCTCGGAAATTCTGCAAGCCATCCGGGACGAAAAACTTACGTTCATGATGACTTCGGCAACACAAAGCAATTCGGGTGCCTGCGCGTATATCGGCTTCATCCATGCCCTGTTGGGCAATAAGGATACCATTACCTTGCAGGATTTGGAGAACGAATCTCTTAAAACAGATATCAAAGATTTATTAAGCGGCATCAACCGATCTTCCGGCAGTTCGGGCTGGCTGAAAACACTGTTTTTAGAGGGTGATTACGACGCTATGGTGAACTATGAAAGCATGCTGATTGAAGCGAATCAGGAGCTGATTCAGCAAGGAAAAGAACCGTTGTATCTGGTTTATCCGCAGGATGGTCTGACCGTTGCGGATTCGCCGCTCGGCATGGTGAACAATGGTGATGCGGACGCAGAAAAAATATTCGCCAAGTTGCAGGAATATCTCTTAAGCGACTCGGTGCAGGAAGAAATCTTGGACTTGGGGCGCAGAACCGGCTACGGCGGTTCGATGGACACGGCTGATCCCGGCGTCTTCAATCCCGACTGGGGCATTGATGCAACGAAAACGCTTTCGGGTATCCGCATGCCGGATTCCGATGTGGTGCTTGCGGCGCTGCAGCTTTATCAGAATGAGCTGAAAAAACCTGCATATACCGTTTACTGTTTGGACTTTTCCGGCAGTATGGCAGGCAACAGCGAAGACAATCTGAAAGAAGCCATGCGGATGATTCTGGATCAGGAGCAGGCACGTACGAATCTGCTTCAGGCAACCGCACAGGATATTACGGTGGTGATTCCGTTTGATGACACCTTACTGGATGAATTAACCGTAACAGGCAATGACAATACATCTCTCGTTGCATTGGCCGATCAAATCGACGCCATTTCTACGGGCGGCGGTACCGATATTTACAGTCCCGCAATCCGTGCGCTGGAAATTTTTTCCAATGTGAATACCGATGATTACTTCTGCGCGATTGTACTGCTGACGGACGGACAATCAAATGCAAGTACCGACTACGGAGATTTTGCAGCCGCCTATGCGGCACTGGGCAAAGATATCCCGTTGTTTGCCATTCAGATGGGAAGTGCTTCCGGCAGTCAACTTTCTTCTTTGGCGGAGCTGACGAGGGGTAATGTATTTGACAGCAAGGGCGATCTTGTTTCCGCCTTTAAAAAAGTGAAGGGTTACAATTAGGAGGCTGTATGAAAAATGATACGAACGGTATGATTTCCGGAGTAATCTCCGCCGGACTGTTTTTGCTGTTTTTGCTGGCGTTTCGGGGCGGCTTGCTTATCAGTGCGGCGGTGGGCACCGCTTCATACGTCATTTGCGCCTTTTTGATCTTCCGCAAAAAGAAAGTTGTGATTGTGGCGGACGGAGTCACACAGCAGGATATGCAGGAGATTCTTGCAGAAGGGGTTGAAAAACTCGATGAACTCAAAGCCGCTTCCCTAAAAATCAGCGAAGCGGATATTCGCACAAAACTCGACAATATTATTTCCGCAGCCTCCTCGATTTATGCGGACATTCAAAAAGACCCGAAAAATATCAGACAAGCCCGCAAGTTCATCTCTTATTATATGGATACCACAGGCTATATCGTGCACCGCTATATCGAAATCAGTGCCGACAGGAGCTATCTGAATGAAGGCGATGATATGCTCGGCAGAATTTCGGATTCGTTGGACAGTATTTGTGCGCTTTTTAAAAAACTGAAAGGCAAACTGATGGAAGACGATCTTTTTGATCTGGACACTGAGATCAAGCTTTTGGAACAGACCATCAAATCGGAGGGTATTTAACTTGAAACAAAAAATATTGGGATTGCTGCTTCTCTGCGCGGTAATCGCCGGCGCGGCTTTGGTGCTTATCCTGACCGACAAGGGTGATCTTTTGGGATTCACACAACAGGATACGGTGGTCAAAGGATATATCGGCGGCGAAAAAATAGAATTTCTGTCCGATCCGGAAACAGTAAAAATCCTGCATGATAAATATCATATCACGGTTGATTATACAAAAGCAGGCTCCATAGAGATGACGGATATGGATCTTTCGGACATGGATTTCCTGTTCCCTTCCAGCCAAACGGCTTACGAAATAGCCAAAAGCAAAAACATCACCAACGGCAAGAGCGAAAAAATCTTTTATTCGCCCATTGTACTCTACAGCTGGCAGCCGATCGTCGCATCACTTTCGCAAAAAGGCATCGTTACCGCCGAGTCAGGATATTATACTGCGGATTTTTCTCTGCTGCTGCCGCTTCTGTCCGAGCAGACGAAATGGAACGAGTTAGGCGTGGATTTGTACGGAAACTTCAAGATCATTTCTACCGATCCCAACAAATCAAATTCCGGCACGATGTATGCCGCACTGCTGGCAAATATGCTCAACAACGGAAATGTTGTCAATCTGCAAACACTTCCCGGCGTATCGGGAGAAGTCCGTGACGTGTTTGATAATCTGGGACAGATGGAATATTCATCCAGCAATCTGTTTACCCGATATCTGAATTTGGGTATGGGGGAGAGCCCCATTATTGTCGGCTATGAAAGCCAAATGATAGAATTTGCAGTAAGCAATCCCGAGCTGTGGGACCAAGTTAAGGACGAAGTGGTTCTTATCTACCCCGAGCCCACCGTTTGGAGCGAGCATTATTATATATCCTTAAGCGATGACGGCGAAAAACTGCTTAACGCGTTGCTCGATCCTGAAATTCAGGCAATTGCATGGGAAAAACATGGTTTCCGTACCGCATCCACCGCCTTTGATCTCGATGAAGAAACACTTAAGAGCATCGGAATCTGCGAAAATATTGACCAGGTGGTGGAAGTACCGAACGCGGACACAATGATAGAACTGCTGAACCAAATACAATAGTGAAATAAGGAAACCAATATGCAGAGCAAACAGGATGCGGTAATGACAGCGCTACCGGAGGTTGATCTTACGCCGGAACAACAAAAAAAGATAGCGGAGATTGTCACTAACATCAATATCAATGATTCCCAAGCAATTCTGCAATATGGTGTGGGAATGCAAAAGCGAATTTCCGACTTTTCCGATATTCTGCTGGATCAGATCAAATCAAAGGACTCCGGCTATGCCGGAGAGATTCTTTGCGAACTGATGCAGGAGATGAAAAGCATCGATGTGAACAGTATCAACCCGCAGCCGGACGGATTTTTCGGCAGGCTGTTTCATTCGCATGAAAACAGGATGGAACGCTTCATCGACTGTTACGAAAACGTAAGCGTGCAGATCGAAAAGATCATGCAAAGTCTCGATGTTGCCAAAATGCGTATGCTGAAAGATATTACCCTGTTGGACGGGATGTATGAAAAAAATAAAGATTACGTGCAGAATTTGGAGCTCTATATTTTAGCGGGTGCCCGTAAGTTGGAAGAAATCAACCATACACTGCTGCCCGATCTGAAAAAGCAGACAGAGAAATCGGACGACCCGTTGCTTGCGCAAAAATACCAGGATATGCTCGGGCTGGTACATCGGTTTGAAAAAAAACTGTATGATCTGAAACTAAGCCGCATGATTTCGATTCAGACAGCGCCGCAGATTCGTTTGATTCAAAACAATGATCAGGTGTTGGTGGAAAAGATACAAACCTCTGTTTTGAACACCATTCCCATGTGGAAAAATCAGCTCGTTATTGCAATTTCGATTTTCCGTCAGCAACACGCACTTACGATGCAAAAGAAAGTAACCGAAACCAACAATGAAGTATTTGCCAGAGGATCCGAACTGTTAAGAAAAAATACGGTTGGTGCGGAAAAAGCGTCCGAGCGCGGTATTGCGGAATTGGAAACATTGAAACAGATGCATAACGATCTGCTTGCCACCATTGAAGAAACACTGCGTATTCAGGACGAAGGACATGCCAAACGAATGCAGGCAGAGACGGCGCTTTCGGAGATGGAAGCACAGATGAAGGCTCGCCTGTCTGCAATCGGACAGCGCAGCGATCACACGCAGCAAGAGAACGTTCTTTGAATGGACAGCTGATTCGAAACGAACTCCAATCAGAAACAAACCTTCAAGAACATGTACCGAAAATAAATATTCTTGGAGGTTTATCATGCGCATTCCATGCGATATGGATCAAACAAAAAGTCTATCACGGAAAACGGGAAAAGCTTCTGCTTATGACATCCAGTTCTTACTGTTGTATTGATATTGCACCGATTGCAGATATGCTTCGGTTTTTGAGCATATTGTTTCATACTGATTGTCATCTTGGCATTGATCATTCAGCAGCGCCAACACATTGAGCGAAGCTTTTTTATCCGAAGCCATGAATTGATCCAGCAACAGCTGCGATTTTTCCGCATCAGCCGAAAACAGATCGACCACTGATCCGATATATACACCGTCAAACGGAAAACAGACATCAGCCGAAATCATTTCTTCTGCTTTGGCGCGGTCTTCCGCAGCGGTCTGCACAAGTGTTTTCATATAAATTTCGATCGTCTGCACATCTTTCGATTCCACAAAATATTTCAGCGATTCCGTTCGGATGCTTCCGCGTGAATACAGATTGAGTATCTGATCTTTTGACTGCATGAGGAATTTTCGGAAAGGTTCATATTTTGAAAGTCCGTCCAGTTTAAGCCAGTTTCTTGCTGTATTTACATTGATATTGTATTCCAGATACTTCTCCAAAACGGCTGCGGTTTCTTCATAGGTACACCGGAGTTCGAACAATACCGTCAGATCATTTCGCATATCACTGATCGATTTTTCGATATGTCGGTTATAAGACGTTGTATCGCGAAGACTTTCGCGCTGCATTTTTGCGAAACGGATTTTTTCGATCAGATCAAACAAATATTTATTTTTCAGTCCGCCGCACAGCAGTTCGTCATTTTGACATACGGAAGCGTCTTTGTAAAGATAACTGTCCGCAATATAACGATAAAAAACAGATACCGGATCAGACAGATCAGCGTCGGAATCGTTGTACAGTAAGCTAAGCACTTCCGTAATTTTGTCCGTGTGCGCTTTCAATTCTTCTTTCTGTTCCGAAATCAGTTCTTTGAGCGTATCAGACGCAAGCTTTCTGTCTGTACAAACCAATGTAGGCAGATCCGTTTCGCAGTCTGTGAGCAGATATTTTCTGAGTGCGGTTTTCAAATCATCCTTTTCCATAGTCGGTCTCCTCTCCGATGGGCGAATCCGTTATTGTTTCGCCGCTTTTTCGATCATCGTTCCCAGTTTTGTTCCTTCGACCGTTCCCGTTACCTTTTCGTAAACGTTGCCGTCCGCATCAATCACATAGGTGGTCGGGAAAGAGCGGATGCCGTAGCTTTGGGCTGTTTTTTGGTTTAAGAGAATATTGTCAAACGAAAATCCCGCCAGATCGAAATAAGACTGAATGGCTTCCGTTGATTCATGTCCGAGTGATTGGGATGTGTTCACCATTAAGAATACAACATCGGGATATTTCTGTGTTGCAGCATAGATGTCTTCCATCTCCATTACACAGTAAGGACACCACGTACCCCAGAAATTAACGACGACCACGCTGCCTTTATAATCGGAAAGGCTGACGGTTCGTCCGTCGAGCGTTGTTTCCGTAAAATCGGTTGCCTTTTCACTGCTGGAGCTGTTTCCGCAGGCACTGATGCTGAAAACCAGCAACGATGCCAGAATGAAAACCGTAATTTTTTTCTTCATTTATTTGTCCTCCAAATGTATTCATTATAAATGACTGAAAAACGAATTACCGTGATGTGGTCACGCAAAAAATATATCGACGAACAACATATATTTTCATTATTAAAGCAGATTCTCGGATAAAATTACATTGATTTATTTTAGCAGGTCACTAATTGTAAGACACTCCTTACCATATGAACTTTTATGTTTTTGTATGGCATCTAACAACTTGGATAAGTCACTATAATATCGATTAACAAATTCACCGGTTTTTATGTCTTTATATCGGTATTTTCTTTTACAAAACTCGCTCGGTTTTTCAGTTGATTTAACCTTATTAAATTCGTCAATATCCTCTTCAGTTATGATTACCAATATCTCAATCTCTGGAGTAGTGTTAATCGAAAGAACCTGAAATTTATCTTTATACAATTTCCCCAAATTAAATTTTTCACTGCGTGAATCAATAATTCTAAGAATAATTACTCCTTTATCATAATCCAAATTTAAGAATTGATCCTGTACTATCTTTGCAGCAACACGTTTGTGAACTTTTTTTTGAACTAAAGAGTCTCTTTCAAACAGCAACTTATTCTGGTCAATTAGCATGTTCATAATTGCTATTTCAGAATTACCTTCACACAAACACAATACGTATTTATCCTCAAAATCTGAATTCAGCTTTGGCATATATAATCCCTCACCCTTTGAATTGCCTCATAACTTGGTGCAGTGCCATCAATATAATTAGATAAAAAAATTTCACTTTTTTTAACATCATTACGCTTAATCAAGCCAGAATATTGATCTATTGTGCTTTTTTTATTTTTCTTTCGTCTCAATAAATAAATGTTATCTTTTCTTTTAATTGAATCGATGACTTCTACATAATGAGTTGAGAATATAAGACACGCACCAAATTTATTAATACTTGGATCATCAAATAAATCAATAATTGTTTCCACCAGTTTTTTATTAAAATGATTTTCTAATTCATCAACAATCAAATACCCTCCACTTTTTAACGCAACAGAAGCAAGAAAAAGTAAATTCCCTCCTTTTATTGTCCCTGAAGATATTACATTTTGAGCATCTAATTTCGAACTGTTAAATTGAACTTTATTATTAAAACATACTACGACTCCATTATCATCGTTATGGAGACTTTCTATATTGTCATCAAACAAATTAATAAAATCTATATTGGAGTCACCCGATACTCTGTAGATATTAATATTAGCATCATTTATCATGTCACGATAAAACACTTTATCATTTTTAGTAATCGCGATTACAATACTATCAGTATTCTTCAGAAAATTAAATTGTTCGTTCGAACTATCTTCACTCCTATCCATAATAATACTTCCATCGCCGAAGCTAAAAATCTTTTTTTTGGAGGTGACTGAAATAATACTTTTTTTGTATATTTTTTCATTAGTAAAAATATAGGGACTATCCTTATTTTGATCATCTTGCTCTTCAGATTCCAAACCAATATATGAGTGCAATTGATACACTTCCTTGTCTTTGGAAAAAACCACAATTATTTCTGATCCTTGCAATAAAATTCCTGATGATAATTTTAAAGTATTTAACCCTTTATTCCCTAATACAATATCCATGGCTGCATTAATTAATCTCAAGGCTGTAGATTTCCCTGTCGCGTTAATGCCAATAATACTCATTACATGTTGGGTGTATACTGGTTTACGTATAGTAAAAACCTGATCTTCATTTGCTACTTTATCAGTTGCTATAAAATCAACAGCAAAATTATCTCCAAAAATGCCAATATTCTTATATTCTATTCTTAAAATTTTTAACATAATTTCCTCCTTAATTAATTATAACACAATATAAAGAGATATAACCATATTTTGTGGTTATATCTCTTTATATTGCGTTGTTTTGTTATACTGTTAATGATACACCAATAAAATAAGTGTGTATCTATACACACTGGCATTTGTTAAAAGTGTTTATTTTGTATGATTTTTTTTGATTTGCTTTACTTTTAGCTTCTCGCATTCCGAAATACGTGTCACGATCTTTAAAACTTCATGTTTGTATCTGCTCAAAAGCACGACTGCAAGGAACAATGTCCCGAGCAATAATGCGGATGCAAGATAGCCGCCCTGCATGATCTTGCTGCCCGCAGCGCACAGCACAAGCACAGGAATCAGACTGCCGAAATACATTGCAAGCCCGAATCGGAGCGATGTGATTTTTGTTTTCGCTGCCGCATACGGAATAAACCCGTTCGGCAGAATCGGCACCAGACAGGCGACCACGGTCATATAGGCAGGGTTTTCGGACTTGCGGATAAAATCCATCTTCGATGATTTGGTATTGACAGGAATCAGCGAATCCATCTTGTTGCCCAGTCTGCGCGAAGCATTGAACACAAGCATATTCGTTGCAACCGAGGACAGATGACACACAAAAAATGAACGCCATGTGCCATAGACGATTCCCGCGGCAATCTGAATCGGCGCACCGGGGAGAATCACCGACAGCACCTGCACAAATTGCAACAATGCGGTAAACAGCAAACCGAGCCATTTGTTGCTGTCTCTGAGATATTGCTCAATCTGAGATTCATTTCCGCTTTTCAGCAAAGGAATCAAATCAGGCATCATTGTAACGAAAGCAAAGTAAATCAACCCGGCGGCAACGAGAATAATCCCTGTCTTAATTGCAAAACGAATCCAGCTGTTTTTGTTTTTTTTCATATGATTGGTACTCCGCCGGATGCGGGGTGCACCCGAACATTTCGCGGGAATCAATAAAGCATCACATCATCGCAG